>CAKVCR010000431.1 GCA_934725835.1 uncultured Odoribacter sp. | reverse complement strand
ATATTGGCTAAATTACACAATTGTCCCCGGAATATCTTTTCATCTTTCCAAGTCAAGTGATAACAAGCTGCAACCGGAGTTTCCGGAGGATAACACTCCAATAATTCACGTTGTACCTCATCAGCAATTGAAGCGCTTAAGAAAATACACATCGTGCTTTGAGAGCGGGCCAATAAATGCAATTTCTCTTTTTCAGGCATAGGCGTACGCCCTTCCCCTCTCGTCAAAATAATACTTTGCACCTTTTCCGGAATCGTAAATTGTGAACGCAAAGCGGCGGCGGCTGCCAAAAAAGAAGAGATTCCTGGGGTAATACGATAACGCATTCCATGTTGATCAAAAAAAGCCATTTGTTCTTGAATGGCACCATAGATACAAGGGTCTCCCGTATGCAAACGCACTATCAGCAAACCTTTATCATAAAACTCCTTCATTAAAGCAAACTGCTCTTCTAAAGTCATGGATGCAGAATTGCGTACGGTAGCTCCCGGTTTTGCACAATAGGTCAATTCTATTGGCACCAAACTACCGGCATATAAAATCAAATCAGCTTTTTCCAATAGATGTTTACCACGGACGGATACCAATTCCGGATCCCCAGGACCGGCACCAACAATTTCAACATATCCGCCACGCTCAGCATCATTATCCATAGCGATTGCAAAAGTAAAATTATTGTCTTCCTTCACTTGTGCTTTTTGTTTTTCAAGCAACAGCCTCACGTTATGAGCACTTTTTAACGCAACAGCTTCCGCAACGCCATAGACTCCCGTCACTTCCCATACTTTATCTGATGGATTAGGAACTTCTATTCCTTGTAATTCTTGCGATTCATAAATGACTGGTGTCACACCAAATCTCATAGAGACGTCAGTAACTAACGGTTCGTCTTTCTTCAATCCTATTGTACTAACTGTCTTTACAGACAATGGAGATAAATTATTTTCCAACATTATCCGACAAATGTACTGCCACACACCATCTGCTTCACATTGCTTACGACATCCCAAGCCCAAATGCAATACTGCAGGACGGTAGTAAAGCATAGGAAGATTAGCATCATAAATAAAAGGCGAAACAGCAATGATCAATTTATAATCTTCAACGCGAATATCTTCAAAGTGATAAAAAACAGTTACATGTTCAGGACATTCCTTTTCAAGTTTTTCAGTTCCCCGATCCCTGATATCCAACAATAATGCTGTCGGTTGCCGATTTACAAAACGAGCAATAAGTTCGTTCATAGATAAAATATGTTCTTCCTTCCACCCATATTCTCGAGCAAGCAAATCCAGAGCCCATAAACCAGCCACGTCACTTTGTGTGGTAACAACCGCCTCTGCCCCTAAGATTCTTGCAAGATGACGAGCTAAATGATTAGCACCTCCTACATGTCCAGAAAGCACAGGAACAACATATCTACCAGAAGGGTCAATATTTATAACTGCAGGATCAGCATATTTAGACACAACACAAGGAGCGATAGCCCTCACACATATCCCCATTGCACTAATAAAAACCAATGCATCAAACTCTTTAAAACGTGATGCAACAAACGTAGATACAGAATCTATTCTACAACATCCTTCTCGCTGTACCACCGAAAACAAAGTTACGTTTTCATGCAACTCATGTTGAAGCTGTCTTGCCGTACATTCGCCAGCATCAGAGGTTATCAATATTGCTATTTTCATCATTTGAATTCTATGATATTTTCATCTAATATGGTCAATTTTTCAACTCCTTGATCAGTCACAAGGAATGTATTTTCTATTCCAACGGCACCAATTCCTTCTAACACAAATTTAGGTTCAAAAGCAAAGGTCATTCCAGGTAATAATACATCTTTTGAACGAGGAGATATAACGGGTAATTCATTGATCTCCAATCCGACACCATGACCTATAAATTTTGCCTGAAAACTTCTTCCCATAAAACAATCATTCAATCCCTCCCGCTCCACTAGAAGTAAGGCATCATGATAAAGTTCAGCACAAGATATACCAGGGGCAGCCTTCAACATCATTTGAGCTTGAATATCCAAAGCCACTTGATGAACACGATATGCCTTTTCGGGTAAACTCCCAACAGCAAATACTCTCGTCATATCAGTC
>CAKVCR010000430.1 GCA_934725835.1 uncultured Odoribacter sp. | reverse complement strand
AAGCTGCATTAATCCCCTTGTATTCATCAATGTACCAACAATCAAACTGTTCTTCCAACTTTCTCCCACGACTCTTGCCGCCAATGTACATCCTCCTAATTTCCCAGCAATCGCCACCACTACAAAAAGCAGACACACACCCCACAATTTCCAAGAATTAATCAAACCGATTTCTGTATGCAAACCGGAAAAAGCAAAGAAAAGCGGCAAGAAAAAAACAAGCGATACATCCTCAACTTTCTCCATCATTACCTTACGAAAACCAATATTTGTCGGCATTATCACTCCTGCCATAAAAGCTCCGAACAATGCGTGAATACCGATAATTTCCGTAGCAACCGACGAAACGACCAACAACAAAAAAATAAAACCAACAAAAGCCTTATTGATTACTTCTGAATTTACATAAGCCTCACCCAACTTATGCAGAAAAGGACGCATCACCTTAAACATCAACACGATATAAATAACAGTCAATGCAATTGTATATAATGCGCTGACGAAACTGCCAGCCTTGGCAAGTGCTATCACGATTGCCAGCAGACACCAAGCCGTCACATCATCATTAGCAGCAGAAGCAATAGAAAGCATTCCAACGGACGTTTTCGTCATATTGCGCTCCTGCACAATACGTGCCAACACCGGGAAAGCAGTAATACTCATCGAGATACCAATAAACAAGGCAAAAGGTAGAAAGTCTGCCTGTTGAGAACCATATTCTTGATAAACACCTATAGCCGCCAATACTCCCAGAAAAAAAGGCACAACAATACCGGCATGACTGATAACCAAGGTTTCGTGCAACTTATCCTTGATAACACTGAAATCCACCTCCAAGCCTATCACAAACATAAACAACACCAAGCCGGTCTCACTCAATAGCTTGAGATTTCCCATTGATTCAGGCGGAAATAAAGCTGTAAAAAGTTCAGGGAAAACATATCCCAATAAAGAAGGTCCCAACACAATTCCCGCCAATATCTCTCCCATTACCCCGGGTTGACCAATATATCTGAAAAGAAAAGAAAATATACGAACGGCAAACAAGATTACAATAACTTGTAGCAACATAATAGTCAAAGAGTTAGCTAAATTGCCGGATATAATACTTTGAAATAATTCAAAAGAATCAACATCTAAGTTTGTAGCACTCTTTGCTGTCGGTCGATCATAAAGCTGTCCTGTACTTAGTGCAAAATAAATCAACACACCAAAAATGGCCATCATGCCAATATAAATCCAGAAGTTTGCATTGCTTCGTTTCATGCCCAAAATATATTACCTCCTCAAAAGTAATATATTTTGGGAAATACTTGTTACATCAGCCTTATTATTTTTAACAAAAATCTCATTACTCTCAATATCTCTTCCCTTCCAAAATCCAAGTCGCAGCTTTTTTATCCTTTAAATAATAATCAAAATACTCCATAACCTTAACAGTTTGATCCTGCTCATTTTCCAACAAGCTAATTGTATGTCCTTCTCCTTCATAAGATAACAAGATACAAGGTTTACCCAAACGTCTCATAGTTATGTATAGCTCTAAACCTTGCCTCCAATCAACAGCATTATCATTGGTTCCAAAAATCATCAACAAAGGTGTCGTCATCTTTTCAGCTTGAAATACAGGAGAATTTTTCATATAGCTATCACATATTTTCCACCACGGCAAACGTAAACGAGCCTGCCCTGTTTCAAACATTTCTTGATTGGAGCGCCCGTTTTCCCAATAAATACTATTATACATGCTAATCATATTGGTAAGAGGTGCTCCGGCAACAGCAGCAGCAAACATGGAGGTTTGGGATATAGCATAGGCTGCTTGATAACCACCCCAACTATGACCTATCAACCCAATTCTAGTAGAATCAACGAAGCCTTTTTCTACTACTTGACGAACAGCCGAAGTTATACAATCCACAGCAGATTCTCCCGGATGATTCGTTATATATCGGATGTCCGGTTGCAACACAACATATCCCTGTAATATAAAATTCATCACATTATATGCTTCTTGAGCAGAAGGATAGGTAAAACTATTCAAATTGTGCGATAAAGTTTCATAGACATGAACAATCATTGGATATCGTTTCCCCTCTTGATAATTTACGGGATAATAC
>CAKVCR010000429.1 GCA_934725835.1 uncultured Odoribacter sp. | reverse complement strand
GAATTTTGGTTCGTGATGAAGACCGTCTGCCTTCAATTGAGGGATATTCTGTTGGAGCTAAATTTTCGATAAAAACAGCGGGCGTAGATGCAAAAAACGGTATGCCTCTTTATATGAAGGATGGCCAGGCAGTGTCTATGGAGGATTATTTTAAAATCACACCTTTAGACCCATACCTTCCGATAGCTACTACTTCGTTGAGTAATGAAGAATTTAGAAATTTATTTACCTACGAAGGAACTACAGAACCCAAATTTACAGGAGGTTTTATAAATCGTTTTTACTATAAAAACTTTGATTTAACTATATCAACTAGTTTTATATTGAAGCAGACAGTACAGGAGCAGCCATTCTATTCGTTGACAGACTGGTATGCTGGGCGAAATTATTCCAATCGTATGTTGGATGTATGGTCTCCAGAGAATCCTAACGGTAAATATCAAGGATTGCTGAACAGCGATTTTATGAATAATGACATGTATCTTGCCTATACTTGGTTTGACACTGATTTCGGTCGTACTGCTTTTCAGAATTACGATATATGGTATAAAGAGATGAGTTATCTGCGTGTGAATAGTATCCGATTGGGGTATAATTTGGGTGAGCGGGCTTTAAAAAAACTTCATGTTTCAGCTGCGAGAATTAGTTTTGAAGCACGAAATCCATTTGTTTTCGGTGGTTCTTATAAAGGATATTTTGATCCGGAAACCTATGGCAATATTTATGCACAGCCCCTCCCCAAGACTTTTTCATGTGGTCTGGAGTTGACATTTTAGTAATGAAACCGATTAAAAACAAAAAAGATGATTAAAAAGTCTGTTAGTATATATATAGGAATTCTTCTGGCATTCTCTTCCTGTGATTATTTGGATGTGAAACCTGCCGGACAGGTAATTCCAGAGACGGTAACAGAATACCGTGCGTTGATAACTAGAGGGTATGATGCTTATCCTCCTTTCAAAAACCTATTAAGTGCCAGAGCAGATGAGACATTCCCTTATGCTAAGAGTTATTCTGCTTATGGCGATTATATAAGTATTGCTTTGTGGAATGAGGTAAACCCTGGAGATTATACTCCTGCCTATCCTTGGACAATGATGTATAATACTATTTTTTATGCCAATAGTGTTATTGAAAATATTGATGATGCAAAAATAGATTCTAAGGATGATACTCGCGAACAGCTAAAAGCTGAAGCCTTACTTATGCGTGCATATGCTCATTTCCAATTGGTAAACCTTTATGCTGCTCCGTATAGTAATACGACTGCAGCGACAGAAAGAGGAATTCCCTTGTCTTTGAAAATAGATATAGAACAGAAGTATATTCCGCAGACTGTTGAAGTGGTTTACAAACAAATATTGTCAGATATTCGTGAAGGAGGAGAATTAATGAAAGTGGAGCAACAACCAGTGGAAACACGATATCGTTTTTCGCGTCGTGCAGCTAAAGCCTTAGAAGCAAGAGTACAACTTTATCGTGGTGATTGGCAGGCAGCTTTGAATGCTGCAGAATCTTTAATGCCTTGTGAATTGGAAGATATGAATGCAGCAGATTATGTATCTCCTTATAAATACGATTCGAAGGAGGCTATTATGACATTGGATAAGGTGACCGACCGTTATTTTATAAAAGGAAGTTTATATATTATAGCGAATTTGACAAATAAATACAATAAGACGGAAGACAGGCGTTTTGTTGATTACTATATTGAAAGTGACGGTCAATATTGGCCCAAGAAAGGTCATGGAGACAATGTACGTATGACATTCCGTAATGGCGAAGTTTATCTTATTGCAGCAGAGGCTGCCGCTCATTTGGACGGACAACTGGATGTCTCTAAGAATTATTTGAAACAACTGATGAAGAATAGGCTGACTACTGAATATTATTCACAAAAAGCAGTTGAAGTAGATAAAATGAATCAAGAGCAATTGTTGGCTGAAATAGCTGATGAACGCGCACGAGAATTAGCCTTGGAGGGGCATCGTTGGTTTGATTTACGTCGCACCACAAGACCTGAAATTATTAAAGAATATATAGACCAAGATGGAGTGAAACAGACTGCTGTTTTACAGAAAGATGATTTGCGGTATACGATACGGTTCCCAAAAGAAGCGACTG
>CAKVCR010000428.1 GCA_934725835.1 uncultured Odoribacter sp. | reverse complement strand
GCCATACCCTGAGCCATATTACCCGATGGATCGGGAAAGGGCAATTGTGAAAAGACTTAGTGGTCAGGAACTTCCGGAGATTCCAGGGATAGGACGTCTCAATGATGTTATAAGAAAAGCTTGTGCTTACGATCAAAAAGACCGTTACCAAAGTGCAGCAGAGATGAAAGCTGATTTACAGGCTCTTTCAGAAAAATTTTATGGAGAACCGGCTGAAAAGACTATGCATATTGGCTCAGAAGATCTGGAAGAACTTCAAGAGATGCTTCGTAAATTGGAAGAAGAAAAGAAGAAAGGTGCCCCTGAGAAAAATCCAGGCTCAGAACCGAAACCAGGACCAGAGCAGAAATTAGGACCAACGCCGAAATCAGGACCAACGCCGAAACCTGAACCTGAACCGGAGCCGGAACTAGAATTGGAATCTGAACCAGAACCTTTGCAAAGTATTTGCCCGCAATGTGGCGGAACTTCTTATCTGTTCTTTAGCCAGGGGTATTACTGTCCTTCCTGCGGAGAAATTTTTTTGGAGCAAAATACGGCAAAGACAACAGAGATGAAAAGAATATTTCAGGAAAGTGAAAGAAGCTCATTCAAAGAACGACTACGTCTTTATGAAAACCTTCTCCAAAAGGACGAGAACAGTGCGCAATTACACCTTCGCATTGGGCTTACTTACATTGATGTTTCCGAGTATGAAAGAGCCAGAATCCAGTTGGAGAGAGCGATGGATTTGGATTCAAGAGATGGAGCAATCTATCATTTCTTAGGAACCTGTTATCTGCATGCGGGACAATATGAGCAGGCGTTGGAAATGCAGTCCAAGGCTCACATGCATTGGAGAAAAGGGGAATGCTCTGTCAGCACAGTAAACCGATTAATGTATCGCAACTATGCATTGATTTATGAAGAAAAAGGAGACTCTGAAATGGCATTTCGCTATGCCCTGAAGGCATGCCGGAATGGCTGTGATGCAGATGAGTTGATTACGACAAATAAAATCGGCAGCGCCTATGCAAAAGAACAGATTTTAAAAATCCTGAAAAAATATGACGGTCAGTTATCTTTTGGCAATCGTGGAAATGCATTTGAAATTAAGGATAAAGAGTTACGGTCGTTTTGCAATATAGGAGAGGGGCGTAGAGTATACCTCCATGTTAAGCCGTCCATATTATCAATAACATCCAATATGAAGCGCAGCCTGGGAGCACAAGAAGGTGTAGTTTTGACAGAAGACAGAATCTATTGCATTTCTTCCAAAAAACCTACCGGTGTTTACTATTTGAATTATGCATATCTGGCCGAAGACAGTCATCAAATCGTGACTCAGGGCGGAAATTTGATAATTACCAAAATGCTTCATAATGAGGATGGTCAGTTGACGGATTGTGTTATGCATACCGGTAAAGATGCTAAAGTAGTCAAAAGTATTTTGGAGGAGATACAGAACCTTTATCGATTAGAGTAGAGAAAGGAAGGGAAGAGTATGGACGACACCTATCAAGGCACCCTTGGAAAGATGTCTACCGGCCATAACCGGGCAGACATTCCTACGGGAATTCATCTTTATTTACTTGGAGAAAAAGTAGAGAGCCTGACCCTTCCGATTTATCCGGAAGGCCGCTATCATTTTGAGGGAAAAGAAGACCTGCTTTATATCGAAGGACCGGAAGAAAAATGGCGGGCTTTCGCAAAAGACGATGTATCCTTTTATGTGAAAAATAACGAATATAAAAAAATCGCCTTACAAGACAGGGCAATGACAATCCTAAAACAAAGGGATAGCTTTTTTTTCCTGTATTGTGAATATTTCAATAAAGAAAGTCGGATTTATCACAATTATTTTACGGGAAAGAAAGATAGGCTCTGTATTGGGAAAGATCCGGCTAATGACCTGATTTACTATAATCCTTTGATTTCAGATCTATCCTTTGCCTTGGAACGCAAGGGGAAAGCATGGGAAGTGGTTGATTGTAAAGACCGTTTATTTCTTTATATCAATGGAAAAAGAAGTGAACAAAAACGTTTATATCCGGGAGATAAGCTTTCTTTTCTTGGTCTGCATATGATTATAGGATATCAGTTTTTTTCTATTACCGATGGCAATAACAGGATTCATACTCATAAGGAG
>CAKVCR010000427.1 GCA_934725835.1 uncultured Odoribacter sp. | reverse complement strand
GCATGCACCCGACCGAAAGCTTCAATATAATTACTATCGGCATATTGGTATAGACTGTCACAGGTCATCACCATATCTTTGTGGCTGAGCTTGACATTACCGATAAAACGATTCGGGTCTTTTGCATATTTGGCAAAAGCAAGCGAGTCGGTACTTATAATATTAATTTGGGTTTTCTCCTGCCCGAAAATTACAGGGAGAAAACCGCATATACAAATAAGCAGACAGACTGCTTTGGCTGTTATTGATTTTAACATGTTGTATGTATCAGCTCTTTTATTTTATCCAACCATCATATCTGAATTTACCTTTTTGGTATTCTTCATCGATATGAATATAGGTGTTTGCCTGCTTTTCTTTTACCCACTTTTCCAATTTTTCCATTTGTTTTTCATTGGTCAGCATCAATTCAAAATTCTGCCAATCATCTTCCAGATTTGCGCGATGGCGTGGATAGAATTCTTTTATTTTTACAATCTTGTATTCTTCTTGACCTCTTTCAGAGTGTGTGATAAATGGCATGGATACTTCTCCCACTTTTAAACTATTGATTTCTTTTGCCATTTCGCCTGGAATATTAGCACGTGCAATGCGTGATTCTCCGGTTTGAGGATCAGCTACCAAGCCTCCATTGTTGCGGGTCTGTTTGTCCGAAGAGAAGTACATGGCAGCTTCTTCAAAGGTCATCTTATTTTCGTTGATATATTGGCGTATAGTATCTAAGCGATGTAATGCTTCTTCTTTTTCTTCTTCTGCAATTTTAGGTCGCAGCAAAATGTGTCGAACGTTGATTTTTTCACCTTGACGGTCGATAAGCTGGATAATATGGAATCCGAACTCTGATTCGACAATCTTAGAGATTTTACCGGGTTTTAAATTAAATGCTGCTTCAGCAAAAGCAGGATCCAGCTGGTTGCGCGGGATATAACCTAATTCTCCTCCGCGAGTGGCTGAACCGGGATCTTCGGAATAGAGCACTGCAAGAGTGTTGAATGTTTTTTCGCCTTTCAGTATCTGGTCGCGATATTCGCGCAGACGTTCACGTATGCGCTCTTTTTCAGCATCACTGATATGAGGTCGAAGCACAATTTGTTGCAGTTCGTATCGGTCCGGCATTTCTGGTAGGCTGTCTTTAGGTAGTCGTTTGAAATAATTTCTTACCTCCGAAGGTGTAATGCGTATCTTCTCTACGATTTTCTGTTGCATTTGTTCTGTAATCAACAATTCACGAAGCGGTCCACGCATATCGTCTTTTATTTCTTCCAGTGATTTTCCAAAATATGCCTCAAGACGTTCCTGTGAGCCGATATTGCTGATAAAGTATTCAACACGGTTTGCCACTGCGTTTTCAACTTGCTCCTCTGTTACCGAAATACTGTCTATCTGTGCTTGTGCCAAAAGTAGTTTTTGGATTAATTGCTTTTCCAAAAGCTCTGTCTTGTAGTCAGAAGAAGAAGAAACAAGTCCTTGTCCTTGTTCTTGCAGATAAGCGTTTTCTATATCTGACTTTAAGATGATTTCTTCACCGACAATGGCTACTATTTTGTCCACAACATTTTTTTGTGCTGTCAGAAATCCGACCTGGACACATAAAATAAGCAATAATAAATACTTTTTCATATACTATTTGTTATAATTTGCTGTTTTAGATTTTTATTTGAGGCTTCTAAGCTACAATATTTTTATTTAATATGGTGTCGTTTCAATGTGTATTTAGTGAAATTTTACATACTTTTTTTGCAGTCCTTCTTCGTTTATCTGTTTCTCTAATTCATGTTCAAACTGCAATTTCTTTTTATTTTTCAAAATCAGAACAATTTCATCTCTCACATAGTCAATAGGAGCAATTGTCTGCTCTCGCTTTAGCTCCTTGATTTTTAGATAGTAGAAATTATTATCGTGCTCTTTTTCAATATTTTTACGTGTAAAGATTTCGCTTGACAGCTCTTGGGGATCTCCGGGTATGAGGTTTAATAAAAATTTCACTTCTATCCAGCGGTCGTTAAATCTGTCGTATTTTTTTGCATTGCTCAGACAATAATCCTCTAATTTATCCTGGTCTTCCTCTTTGTCGGAAAGAAACCATTTCTTTAGTTGTTTCTGGTTTGGAGCATTTTTAGGGATAATACAGAATAC
>CAKVCR010000426.1 GCA_934725835.1 uncultured Odoribacter sp. | reverse complement strand
GGTTAACTCACCGATGCTGACAATGTTCATGTTGATCGGCTGTCCTTTCGCGTTCAGATTCAGTGCGCAAAATACTTCTCGGTCAAATCCGGACAGATACTTTGCTACCAGCTTTGTCGCATCCTTTGGACTGCCGATCGCTGTATCGCTTAGCAGCTGCTGGTCTGTAACAAGCTTTACTCTGACGATATCCAGTTTATGATTCATCGCAGCCTCCTTCACTTTCACTTGATGCAAACTCCACGATGATGCGGGTACCTTTCTTTAAGTGCCGGTTGACAAAATCGTTCAGCTCATTTTCCCTGATGATGACGATCTGCTCACCGCTTGTTTGCTGTAGATTCTGATTGACAGCTTGGATCTCTTTCATGCCTATTTCTCCTTTCCTTTTTCCATTGGTTCCAGTGACCAATTTTCTATTCGTACAAAAAAGAGACTGCAGCATCCTCCGTTAGATGCAGATCCGTCTCTATGACTTCTGTTTTGGACAACTTGTCCAAAATGGAGAGAGGCGGGCCTCTGGCCTGCCTCCCGAACGAAAAAGTTATTGCAGCTCATGCCGCATCAGAGACAGTTTCCTATCTCCATGATACAGCATAACATAGGTAAATTTGGGCTGCAGTACAAGAATGCATTTATTTTTCTATCTTCACAACCACGTCATTACCATTTTGGTATATGGTAATTCGTGCAGTATCATCGTTTTGGTGTATGGTAGTTCGTACAGTATCATCGTTCTGATCCAAGTATTTCATAATTAAACGGCCAGCAGTATACTGAACACTGATAAGATCATTGATTTTATATTCTTCAAATTCTCCGGCAGTCATTGTTACCTTGCAATGTATTACCGTAGCCGTCATAAGTTCTTCTTTTATCCAGATATTGCGTGTATGAATTCCGCCGTTTACTGCCAGTCTGCTTTTTAAGTCTGTAATCTTCCAAAATTGATATTCTTCTTTATATGCTTGGGCCGGAGCATAAACCGGATAGCCTTCTCTTTTGCTTAATGGTTCGTCTTGCACATAACCGGTGGGGAATATCTTGTCTATCACACGCCATGCTTCTTCTCTGCTTTCCACTCTCATATTGATTCTCCTTTTTTATCATGCCCATTTTGGACAACTTGTCCAAAATGGAGAGAGGCTGCCTTGTGGTCAGCCTCTCCGAATGAAAAAACTATTGCAGCTCATGCCGCATCCATGATACAGCATAACATAGGTGATTTTGGGCTGCAGTACAGTCTTTTTTTCACTATGTATTAAAGTCTCTAAAATCCGTTCCGGTTTTCATGTGGGACTCTATCGCAGCTGGGCGGCTCCATTGTCGCTGAAACTTATTCCACTCGGTCGGGTATGTTGTTTTTTTATCCGAAAAATCTCGATATAGCTGCATGAATGGCATCGCGCCTGCCTCGTAGACTGCCCTTGCCCTCGCCTCGTCAGCTTCCATGTCCTTGCCGTAAGACAGAACATAGCAGTTTATTTTATGTCTGCTAAACCCCGCTCGTACAAGTTTTTCGCAGCCTTTGCGGAAACTATCTATCGATCCGTCCGTGTCGCAGGCAAGCCACAATTCCTTAATTCTTAGTGACGTGATTCCATTCACAAAATGGTCATCGATCAAATCTGGCTCAAGGCCTCCTTTGAAACAGATTCCACGCTGCCTTCTTAACATGCCAAAGACTTTGTCTTTGTGTGCTCGGCTGGCCTGCAAGAAATTGTTGTCCTGAATGATGTTTCCCTCGCATATCGGCAATTCCTTGAGTCTTCCTTCAAGCTTCGGTACGATGCACCACGGGCAGCTATTATTACAGCCGCGCGTGGTGAAGATGATATTCTTTTTGATGTACAGGCCCTGCTCGAAGTCCTCCGACGGACTGCCAAAGGCAACACCGCCAAGCTTTACTGGCTTGTCTGTTCGTACTTCCCATTGGTAGAGCAGTTCTCTGCACAGATCCTTATCCCATGTAAATGTGCAGCTGATATGTACCTCATCATGTTCTGGAAGTAGGAACGGCGACATTCCGATAAAGACGTAGTCATCTTCTGGGGTGTAACTTGTCCGATGTGGAAATACTCGAATAATACGCATCAGGACCTACATTGCCTCCCGCAAAATTTCTTTCGCCAGATTTGTAAATGC
>CAKVCR010000425.1 GCA_934725835.1 uncultured Odoribacter sp. | reverse complement strand
ATCCGGGGAACCTATCAGGGGCTGACCACGGAATTGTGTACCGTCAGGCTGACGGAGGTGGACGAGTTCCAGCGGGAGGAGACCGGCCTGTGGGAAAAGAACGAGCAGGAGGTCTACACCGGGCAGTGGCTGCTTTGTGAGCTGAACCGGGAATTCCCTACATGGCTGACCATCTGGCCGCGGGACAAACTGGATAAGCTGTTCTGCGCCAAAACCATCAAGACAGGCAACGAGGACTTTGACAAGCGCTTCAATCTGAGCAGCGACGATGCGCAGGCAGCCCTTCGCATCCTGACTCCCGGCCGCATAGACGGGATCCTGGCACTGGCGGATTCCTCCTTCGGTAAATTCGCCGTGAATCTCAATCGCGACGGCAGGCTGTATCTTGCCGTTCACAGCGGACGCGGCTTTTTCGATATCGGCAAGGGTCGGGAGACGCCGGAGCAGCTGCGCCAGCGCTTTGCCCGTGAACTGCGCTGGTTCACGAATATGATTGACGCATTCCGCGGCGTGTAAGGGAGGTGAGCAATATGCCCCTTTGGCTTGCTGTGGTGCTGCTGTTGCTGTCGCTGCTGGGGATCGTTCTCTCCCGCCGTTACTTGCGGAAATCGGTTCAAATCGTCTGCGTCATCCTCTGCGTCCTGCTGGCATTGGCAAGCGCCGCATATATCGGGCTGACCATTTTGTTTGTAGATGTCGTGCAGAACCAACCGCCGGTATCGTAAGAGGAGATCTCCGCCCATGGCGGCAGGAAGGAGGACGTATGAAGAGTATCAAAGTTATCGTGATCGGTTTCATCCTTGCGGTAGCGCTTGTGGCATGGCCCGTAGAATATACGCGGAATATCACAGCGGGAATCGGCTTTCTTCTCGGGGCTGTGCTGACGGCCTGGCTTGGTGTCCGCCGCTGGAAAGGCGCACAAGAGGAATACGCCAGCGAGGTGCGCCGTTACACCGCTCGCACCATGATGAAGGTCGTGCATATTGAAGAATCGGTCGATGAAAGGTGGGAGCCTCATGAGTACGGCAGCGATCAGCTGCGCCGGGAGACGGACTATCTGCCGATTTATGAGTACACAGTGAATGGCACGACCTATCGGTACTCGAGTCGTCAGTCACTGTCCGGCAAGCGGGATCTGGGACGGCAGGTGGTCGGATATTATGATCCCAGGCAGCCCGACCGCATTACGGAAAACAGGCCACGAAGACCTGTTTTGAGTGGGATCGGTTTCTTCGTTTTTACCGCGTTCCTGCTCTGGTTCGGTATCATGACATTTACCGGCCAAGTCGCTATTTCCTGATATCCAGCATGGAAACCCTGCGGTTTTCCGCCCGTGTATACGAGGAAATGGAGGATAAGCCCCTTTGGTTGGCTGTGGCGCTGCTTTTGTTGATACTGGGCGGGATTATCCCGTCCCGCCGATATCTGAAAAGGAAGGCGCAGATACTCTGCGTTGTCAGCTGCATACTGATCGCACTGGTTTTAGCTGTTTGCATCGACTTGACCATTTCCTTTGTGGACGCAGTACAGAATCAACGCCTGCACTGTGAAGTCATTTTTTAGGATTCGCCAGCATGAATCAAAAAAGGGTTTAGCATATTTGGGATTGTGTTCAGACAATGTGGAGAAAAGGATACTAAATTTAAATCTCTGTCTGCCTTGTCGGAGGTATACTATGGGAAACAGGAAAAAGAAATCGATATCCCCTTTGACCTGTAAATAAATACAGGTGGTTCCTGCATTATGTTTTTGCGCCTGACTGCGTTTTGCGGTCAGGCGCATTTTTATTATATTACAGCATTTTCTATTTGAATTCATGTGGCTGCCGCTCCCCGCCGCCCTTCGTGCTGAAAGGAACATCCATCCGAACAGGACGAAAGGAGCGCAGCATGAGCAGCGAAGAAAAATATTTTACGGATTTTTCGCAAACATGGCCAAAAGGGGTGTTTGCAAAACCAGTAATGGGTGAAAGGGGAAACCACGACCTGCCTTCCGGCACGGAAGGAGGTGAGAAAATGGACCTTGATCTCCATTACGAGCACAAGCAGCACACCTTCGACCGCTTTTGTAAAACGACCATCAAGCATGAAGCCTATGTCTGCAACCGCTACGCATCGGGCGGCAAAAACGCCTGTTCGTCCCACT
>CAKVCR010000424.1 GCA_934725835.1 uncultured Odoribacter sp. | reverse complement strand
GAATATGGGTTAGTGACTTTATAGTTACCATATTCTAAAAGACGTATACTTACAATATCGCCTTCACTCACTCCTATCGCCTGATAGAAAAGGTACGCTTTCAAAGTCGAGTTTGTTGTTGCACTGTTACTGAACGTTCCGTCGAAAGCATCCTCATTAACTATATAGTAGTCATCAGTTGGGAGATCAAACTCATCCACATAAGCTTTTACAGTCCATATGCCCACATCTTGTGAATCCGAACTATCAGTGCTATCCTTTGAATATGCAGTTGGAAGCTGAAGCTTACGGCCCTGCAACGCATTTTCAATATCACCTTCAAGTTTTCGGTTCGTGCACATTAGTGTGCCGTCGGATAACATGCGCAATGTGGTATTGTTCCATCTAGAGAACGCAGCATCCACCCCGGAATTACCAGTAGCAAGGCGATTATTTAAACTTAAAATTGTTCCATTTGCGCTAATCGCAAACACATCGGTATCCCCATACGCTTTAATCGCAACAATATCGGTCAAGCGCTTTAACACATCCAGTTTCGATTTGCTACTGGAATCATAGAAACCTGTATAAACAACCGTTCCATCAGATTTTAACCCAAAAGTTGACCAATCATTTCCAGTAATTGCGACAATATCTTTCCAATCGCTCACATTGCATTGTCCATATTCGTTATAACCGGCAGCTATGACAGTACCATCTCTCTTGATTCCAAATGTACTCCAACTTCCAGTTCCAATTGCTACAATATCGGACCAATTGGACACATTGGTCTGACCGTGATCGTTTAAGCCAACAGCAACAACAGTACCATCCTTTTTCAAACCGACTGTATGTCCCAGCCCGCAGGCAACAGCAATGATATCCGTCCACCCTTCGACCCCGGTGTAACTATCTGATGTGCCTGTTCCGATAACAGTGCCATTCTTTTTTAGGCCTACTGTAAAAAAACCTCCGGCGGCCACCGAAACAATATTTTCCCAGTTTGACACATCAAAATCATTATCGGCACCCACATCGTTAATCGTAATAACATGTCCATCTTCCAAAACGGCAGCAAAGTGATCATAACCCGCTTCAAGTGTATTGTGTTGGAATAGGCTCATGTCACTTTCTGTGATTATCTCTGAACTTTCATTCTTACCTGTTTCAGAATCAGCAAAAACAGTCACGCCGGATATCGCAATGATAAATGCAGCAAAAACAGAAATTAATTTCCTCATTTTTTCTTCCTTTCAATAATTGCAATTTCAAATCAATATCCTATCTTTTTTAGAACACGCATTATTTTTTCTTGGAACATTCAGGACGTTTTGCATTCTTGGGAATATGCCATGGGCTTCCTTTTTTGTCCTGACTGGCTCCTTCAATCTTTCCCTTACGGCACCATTCGCTAATTGTGCTTTGTGGATAGCCCCACAGTTTGGAGGCTTCCGCTGTCCCCATTGTTTCAGCCATTTTTCTTCCGCCCTTTCTATATAGTTTTGAAAATGTTAAAACATCAGTTTACTCATTTTCCAAAACTATAATAACATTTTATAAAGTGCGTGTCAATATATTACACCTTTTAAAAAAGCATATTTATAGTTTTTTTGTCCTATCCTATAATTAGGAAAGGGGCTAATATTATGGATACTGAATTTGTTCGGGACAGGATTACACAGCTTCGTTTACAAAAAGGCGTGTCTGAATACAAAATGAGCTATGACCTTGGTCATAGCCGTGGGTATATCAATAACATTTCTTCCGGCAAAACACTGCCATCCATGACTGAATTTTTCGCCATATGCGATTATTTTAGCATTACACCCATTGAATTCTTTGACGTACAAAACCATAATCCTGGGCTTTCCAAGTCCGTGCTTGAGGCCATTGGTCAGTTGAGTGAGGATGATCTTGCCCTGACCCTAGCAAATGTAAAGCGCCTGCTGCTCAAGTAGTTTTCATGCAGAATACTAACCGTAATTGGTTAATATGATTATACACCGAATACAGTTATCATATAAAATATAAAAAACGGAGAAGGCTGCTCATGATAACCTATGAAAATCTTTGGAACCTGATGAAGCAGCGGGGTATCTCTCAATATGCGCTAATCAAGAAATACAATATCAGCCCCGGGCAGATTACACGGCTAAAGCGCAACGAG
>CAKVCR010000423.1 GCA_934725835.1 uncultured Odoribacter sp. | reverse complement strand
ACAGCCTCGACGCTAAGTGTACGCTCTGGTTTATCCTTATAATAAATGCTTTCTCCACGGTTAATTAACTCAGCTTTAAGCATCAGCTCCCATGCGTTGATTATAAAGAACGAAAAACCCTCGATACGATACCTTATGGTAGGCTTGTTGTAAATCTCGAGCCCCATTATAAAGGCTTCAATGCTCTTTTCTACTAAACGCTTCGAAATATTCTCCATAAAATCCTCCTCGAATCACCATAGATTTTCCGGCTCCTGCAAGGCTCTCCAAGTGAAAGTTTTTCTAATATATTCTCCCATTTTCTCACCTCAAAAGCGGTATAGTAAATGTTTGGCTATGCCTGCATTTTCGCGCTGATAGCCTCCTGTGCGATTTGCGACAGGCTAAGCCCGTGACTTTCAATGTAAGTGTTCATGTATGCCGGAATTGTAAGATTTTTGCGAACGGCGTTCTTTCCATATTTTTCGGCATAGGTGTCCATATCAAGGACTAACAAGCTGACGATGCCGCCATCCTCGGGATGAATATCGCGCGCATCGGATGCCTTTGGCAGCGGGTTTCCGTCCTCTAATTCATCAAGAAGCCAGCCAGATGCAGCATCAATGCCCATCAAAATAGCGTCGGCCAAAGAATCGCCTTCGGTTACGCAGCCGGGAAGATCGGGAATAACTACCGTATAACCTTCCTTTTCTTCACACGGATAAAAACAAGCGGGATAAATCAGTTTCATAAAATACCTCCTTAATAGGCGGGGCTATTTCAGCCCCGCTTGTTGCAATATGCTCTTCGCAGTTCTCGGGTCAAGGTCTCCGCGATGATTCGGGATTGTAAGCTTACCGGGCTTGCTGGGGTGTATGTAGTGGTCATGTGAGCCGCGGGAGTTCTTATACACCCAGCCATCTGTTTCGATTATCTTCTTAATCTCTCGTACGTTCATCACAACCTCCTTACAATATATATTATACACACTGTACACATAAAAGTCAAGCGTAAAATAAGTATTATACACATAAATCTAAAATGCAGAATTATAATTGTATTGTGCCTAAAAAGGTGTATAATTCGGCCGGAAAGCTACCTTTGATGCAGAACGGGGCGAGATGCACGATTTACACTGGGGGTGCTATCCGACTTTGAAGCGGGACGAGGTGCAAATGTATGTATCCCGTCAATGTGCTCAAACAGCTCAGGCTTAATATCTATCCACATAGGGTCTAAAACAAAGTCAATGCCTTCTCTTCGAGCAAGTTTCGCTGCAGGAACAAAGTCGCTATCACCGGAGATAAGCACAATTTTATCTACCTGTTGCTTGTAAGCGAGCGAAGCGATGTCAACTCCTATCTTCATATCAACGCCATTTTGCTTCACATCCAATGTGAAATGTTGTTTTTCTAAATCCTCAAGTTTAAGCTTACCGCTACAGAGATCCTTTACAGCATTGGGCCGCAAGGTGTAACATGCCTGTGCATCGGCCAAAAGTCCAAGCCTCAAAGCAACTTTCCTGCATCCTTTAAGACCGTCTAAAAACTCACTCATCCACTTATGTAAATCGGTATTAGAAAGGTCAATCGTTCGAGAAAGCAACGGATGATATATTTTTTTAGACATAGGAGGGCAATCGTAGTAGAAAATTCTATACAGGGAATAAACCTGACGATCCCGATTGTCTGTGATATGCCTCTGGCAATACTGCATAAGCTCGGCCACCCTATCTTGCGCTGACTTCTCGCGATAAAATGTTTGCGCTCTTCTGCGGTAAAAGCCACCATCAACCAATATTGCTACTTTGTTCATGTTCAACCTCCTACAAAAAATAAAAACACCCCTATGTTCGCAACTTCCCTTATTGTGGGAGTGGTACTTATAGGGGCAAAATTAACTTTGTAACCCGTTGAGGTCATTTAATATAGTATGCCCCGAAAAGAGAAAAGTCAACCACAATTTTATATTTTTCTACGCATTCCGCTAGCAAAATTGTGCACTATCACACTTTAATTAACCGTTCTGTTTCCTTCGTTTTGAACTATCCTAAAAATTTGGTTAGTTGAAGAAGCCTCTAATATTACGAACCCTCCTTTGTTATTAAACTTTTCTTCTTATCTCAACTACAATTCCGAGTATCGAAATGGGGTAGCGGTCGTCGCCGTAGTCGTAC
>CAKVCR010000422.1 GCA_934725835.1 uncultured Odoribacter sp. | reverse complement strand
AAATGAATTTGAATGTTTTTGTCTTTGGCAATGTACGCTTTCTGGTTCAGTAAAGCGTCCACGATAGGATGGTGCGTGTTTACAAGCAGAGAACGAGTAGTTTGCTTTGCTTGAAGTGCCGTAACAAATTCTATGGCATCTTTGTTGTCGCCGTTTTTCAATAGGCATCCAATCGTTTCAATCTGTGAATTAAAATCGTGTGTGATTTTTCGCTGTGCAGAATATGCTTTTCCCAAGGCTTCCATATTCTGTGCTTGTAATTGAACGGTCTGCTCCAAAGCGAGTCTCTGCTTAATTGCCTCATCGCTGCTATCTACCCAATCCAGCAGTAAAAACACAGCGATATTTGCAATCACAAGAAAAATGCCGCAAAGAAGAAAAGCACTACTGTTATTAGGAGAATTCAGGCTCGTAAAAATCAATGTAAGAAGAACAACGAAACTGGCCAGAGGAAACAAAAATGTAAGAAATAGAATTGACCATCGTATCGAATTTGCCCGTTTTAATGGATGAATCTTTTTGGCAATAGAGCAGATTAACAATAACAGCAGGTAGTTTATGATACTACTTGCAATAAAGGGAAAATAAGTCTGTCGTAGGGTTTGTACGCTGATTCCAAGTAGGTGGGATGAGGCTCCCATCACTGAAAAAGAGATGAAATAGTAAACCACACAATATATCAGCACCAATAATGCCAGAAGTGTAATGTTTGTTGCCTTAAAAAGCAGGAAAGCCCAAATAAAAAATACAGCATAAGCGGTTAAAGTATGTAAAACCGTAATACCACTGACAACAAAATTAAACAAGTAGAAGGAAACGCCCAAGCCAACCGCAAAAACACCCCAAAACCTCCAATCCTTATGCCTACGCTCCATAAAGGCATCCATACACCAAATCAGTCCCAGTTCATCCATGGCTACATAGAGCAAGCTCAAACAATATTCCATCTGTTTTTTGCCCTCCACAAAGAATACCGCTGCTTTATTTCAGAATGATTCTTTTCGCTTGATTTCAACACAATGCCGCCCGTTAGTCTGACCTGACCATATTTAAGCGCTTCTATGTATTCCATGTTGACAAGATAGCTTTTTTGAATCCTCAAAAAGCCCATAGGTTCCAGTTCGGCAGTCATCTGCGTCATACTTGCATAAAACCTATGGCAGAGTCGGTCGCCTTTGATCAGATGCATAATCATAATACGTTGTTCTGACTCAAGATATAAAATGTTATGTACCGGCACTTCAATATGCTCTGCATCAACAGAAAATGATACGGTTTGATGCCGCTTTTTGTATTCGTCCAGTGCATCCTCCAAAATCCGATCAAAGCTATTTTCCATCTCTGACTTCAGCAAATATCGGAACGCATTTACTTCATACCCGGTGGGGGCATATTCAATATAATTGGTAACAAAAATGATGATGGCGTTGGGGTTTGTACTGTGTAATTTTCTTGCCAGATCGATACCATTGAAGGGCTTCATGTCAACATCAAAAAAGGCAATGTCACAACGCTCCAAGGAACTTGCCATACATTTTTCAACATTCGTGAATTTTACAACAGATGCGTTCAAATGCCTCTGCACAACAGAATTCCGTACCTTCTCCGCCATTTTTTCCGCTGCAAGGGCTTCATCATCACATATGAAAATGTTCATATCCATTCTCCTGTCTGCCAGTTTCCATAGCTTGCTCATTTCCTTCAACATAGCGCATCCCTCAAAGATACAACGAGATTTCTACAATATCGCATTCTAAGCAAATCATACTACGACATAACGGAAATTGCAAACGGTTGGCTCTTTTGCCGCTTTTATAGCAAGAAATCCGTCTTATCGTGCATAGATTTTGCTTATCTTCAACGGTAATGCGCAGCCGCCTCCGTCAGTCTCGGAACAGCGAGATTCCCTTCGTATTTTCCCTGCACTGAATCTGAAAGTCGCAGATTTGGGTCAAATCCTTTTGCACGTTCAACCACCATCTGCTGCGTAAGATTTTTTCTTTCCGCAGTTTTAACAGGCGTGGCCCGAAATCACACAACATAAGTTTTTAGCCCGCCTTGCATAATATATTTTACAATTCGGCGCCATTTGAATTATTGAACTGGCTTGATTAAATTCCACAAACGTGGTATACAAAAAGAAATCTATTGACAAAACCCGGAGGATTCGCTATTTTGAA
>CAKVCR010000421.1 GCA_934725835.1 uncultured Odoribacter sp. | reverse complement strand
GTAAATCTACACCTACGATTCTTGCCATAAATCTTTTTAATTTAACTAGATTAATGATTAACCCTGACGCATTTTAAACTTAGGGTTCTTTTTGTTAATGACGTACAAAACGCCTTTCCTTCTTACAATCTTGCAATCGTCATTACGTTTTTTGATTGACGCTCTTACCTTCATGTTTCTTATTTTTGAATTTTCACAATATATATTGAAAACTTACATAACCATCTTCCTAACAACGGAAGGATTAGCTCTAAGATACTACAATATCAATTCTTATATCTAAACGTGATTCTACCTTTGGTAAGATCATATGGAGACATATCCACTTTCACCTTATCACCTGGTAAAATCTTAATATAGTGCATTCTCATCTTTCCAGAAATATGAGCTGTAATAACATGCCCATTTTCTAGCTCAACTCTAAACATAGCATTAGACAATGCCTCTGTTATCACTCCATCTTGCTCAATTGACGGCTGTTTTGCCATACAAAATATATTTAGAATTACTATCCAACTAACTCATTTTCCACATAATCACACGACGACAAGATATCTACACCATGTTTTCTAATCGCCAACGTATGCTCAAAATGCGCCGAAGGCTTTGCATCTCGAGTTCTAATTGTCCAACCATCATTTTCAATATAAACTTGTCGTTTACCCAAATTAATCATAGGCTCAATAGCAATAACCATCCCTTCTTTCAACTTAATTCCCTGACCCATTTTTCCGTAATTTGGCACTTGCGGATCCTCATGCAAACACCTGCCAACGCCGTGCCCAACCAATTCCCTCACCACCGAAAAGCCTGCAGCTTCGCAATAAGACTGAATAGCATAACCTATATCACCAATGCGCATTCCTGCGACAGCTTTTTCTATCCCTCTATAAAGGCTCTCCTTTGTTGTAGCCAACAACCTACGAATATCTGCATCTACTTCCCCGACTTCAAATGTATAAGCACTATCTCCATAATATCCATTTTTCAAAGTCCCACAATCAATGGATACAATATCACCTTCCTTTAAAACGCATTTCTCAGAAGGTATTCCATGCACAACAACATCATTGACAGATATACACAAACAATTAGGAAATCCGCCATATCCTAAAAAACCCGGTTCGGCACCATGAGCACGAATAAACTCTTCAGCAATTCGATCCAACTCTAATGTGGAAATCCCTGGACGAATATGCTTAGCTATTTCACCCAGAGTTTTACCAACCAAAAGGTTACTTTCTCTCAAAAACTCAATTTCCTCTTCTGTCTTTATCGAAATCATGCCGCAAAATTAGCAAAAGTATTTCAAAAGAAAAAATTGAAAATTGAAAATAATTTATCATTATCTCCAATTTTCAATTATATACTTTTATTAGTAAGCTGCAGGACCACCTGGGGTTTTACCCTTGATTCTACCATTCTTCATCAAACCATCATAGTGACGCATCAACAAATGCGACTCAATTTGTTGGAGGGTATCCAATACAACACCTACAAGAATCAACAATGAAGTTCCACCATAAAATTGAGCAAACTGCTGATTAACTCCCGCCATAGTAGCAAAAGCAGGCATAATAGCTACAATTCCCAAGAAAATAGAACCAGGCAAGGTAATACGAGACATAATTGTATCCAAAAACTCCATTGTCTTACGTCCCGGCTTAACTCCAGGGATGAATCCACCATTTTTCTTCATATCCTCGGACATCTGCATAGGATTAACCGTAATAGCAGTATAGAAATACGTGAACGCCACAATCAAAATAAAGAAGGTTGCATTATACCAGAATCCTGTAAAATTAGTAAAGGCTGCAGCAAAACCAGTCATGGCTCCACCAGAAGCATAGTTTACAAAAGAAATAGGCAACAACATAATTGCTTGCGCAAAAATGATAGGCATAACACCGGCAGCATTGATTTTTAATGGAATATACTGACGAACACCACCATATTGCTTATTACCGACAATTCTTTTGGCATACTGCACAGGCACTTTACGAGTTCCCTGCACCAACATGATACTACCACAGAATACAAAAAACAAAAATACAATTTCTATCAAAAATGCTACCAAACCTCCACCTTGCTGGCTCACTCTTGAGGTCAATTCAGCAAAGAAACTAAAAGGCAAACGAGCGATAATTCCAATCATAATGATAATAGATACGCCATTACCAATACC
>CAKVCR010000420.1 GCA_934725835.1 uncultured Odoribacter sp. | reverse complement strand
CTTTAATAGACCTGTAACATTGAAACTTAATGATGTTAGTATAATGTTGGGTGCAAATGGTGCTGGAAAAAGTAATATTATTAGCTTTTTTCGAATGTTAAGTTATATGATGAGCAAATCATTTGGGAAATATGTTGAAATGTCTGGCACTTCCAATGCTTTATTACATTATGGCACAAAAAAAACGCCAGTAATGTCTGGTGAAATAAAATTTTCCGATTCAAAATCAATTGATACATACAGCTTTTCATTGTCAAATGCGACTCCAGACAGGTTAATTATTACAGAAGAACGCATTGTATGGCACCGTAAAGGAAAAGTAAAACCTTACGAAGTTACTTTAGAGCCTGTATTTAAAGAATCTGCCCTTGCAGAAAGCGATAATCCTGTAGCAAAAACGATTTTTCAGATGCTATCATATTGTAAAGTATACCAATTTCATGATTCATCAGTAGAAGGTCCTTTGCGTCAGGCTTGTCCCGTAGAAACAACAAATTATCTACAATCACATGGTAATAATTTACCTTCTTTTCTTTTGTTCCTACGTGACAATTATATAAATTCCTACAATAGAATAGTTGATTATGTCAGAGATGTAGTTCCACAGTTTCAAGATTTCTATCTTGAACCTAATAATAGGTTTATTTCTTTACGTTGGATGGATAATTCTGCCACAGATTATCGTTTCAACGCGTATCAGTTTTCTGATGGGTCAATTCGATTTATAGCATTGGCTACTTTACTTTTACAGCCACCGCAAACTATGCCAAATGTGATAATACTTGATGAACCTGAGTTAGGTTTACATCCATATGCTATAACTCAACTTGCAGAGATGATAAAAGATGCTTCAATACATGCACAAATTATTATTGCTACTCAAAGTAAAGATTTGGTAGACCATTTTGACATAGATAATATTTCTGTCATTGAAATGGATAAAGAAACTCAGTCTACCACAGTTACTCATTTAAGCGATGAGGAATACCATTTATGGCTTCAAAAATACGCCGTAAGTGAATTATGGGATAAAAATATTATAGGAGGACGTCCTGTATGAAAGCTAAAATAATCCATATTTTATGTGAAGGGCAGACAGAGCAAGGTTTTGTAGAGGAGGTTTTGCGTCCATACCTTCAAGATAATGGTATAACAGGTGTAAAGGGCATTTTGATTACAACGAATAAAAAGAAGAATGCTCGAGGTGGAATGTTGACATATA
The DNA here is from genome assembly GCA_934725835.1 of uncultured Odoribacter sp. Classification (GTDB taxonomy): domain Bacteria; phylum Bacteroidota; class Bacteroidia; order Bacteroidales; family Marinifilaceae; genus Odoribacter. Next base: position 963 of record CAKVCR010000420.1, on the reverse strand, counting down.
ATCACGCTTTAACAGACCTTGACCTATTGCAACAAACGAAAATAGATGGAGATTATGAAAGACACATATTTACGACAATGTTTGATTTATATGCTCTTCCTGATGATTTCCCTGGTTTTGAAAAAAGAAAAACAATTAGTGACCCATATTTAAAGGTATCTAATTTGGAAAAAGATTTTGCAGATGCAATAAATGATAAACGCTTTATTCCTTATATTCAACTTCATGAATTCGAAGCTCTTCTATTTTGTGGTATTGAATACATTGAAAAACTCTACCCTGGTTGTGAAAAAAGATGTGGACAATTAACTCAAGCGTTACAAAAAGTAGGTAATCCAGAGCTAATCAACAATAGCCCAGAAACTGCACCAAGTAAACGTATTATAAAAGCAATAGAAGGAGATAAAAAGACACATTATAATTATAATAAACCTAAAACTGGTAAATTCGTAACGAAACACATTGGCATTGATGAACTTCGCTCAAAATGTAAACACTTTGATGAGTGGATTGAAAAGCTAATCAGTTGTTAAAACTTTACAAAGCCGACATTCAATTTCATATGAGTTTGAATGTCGGCTTTTTTTTGTTATTTTTTATCCTCAATTTTTACAAACAAATAATGTATAGAATCCTTTATTAAATATACTCCAGCCAAGGCCATTAGTCCTAAATAAATTGGAGCTGCAGACATGCCTCCTCCTTGGTCATATTTAGCAGTCCAGGCAGAAGAAAGTTCTCTCATCATAGAAAAATCTGTATCGGCTTCAAAAATTTGCAGAACGAAAGCGATAACACCAAGAATGGGTGGGAGTAATAAGAATAGACCAATAACACATTCAATTCTTTTTGCTTTAATAATTGCTTGATTCATATTAGTAATAATTACCCTTTGTTGAGATATTGACAGAACAATCCAATCATTAAGGTGCAAGAAATTATTGGAAAGTACTGAAAAACAGG
>CAKVCR010000419.1 GCA_934725835.1 uncultured Odoribacter sp. | reverse complement strand
ATTCTACCATGAGCAAAAATGACATTTACCGCACGGTGAACCAGGAAGTGGAGACCATCCCCGCCGGTTCCGAAGGTCTGCTGTATCTGCCCTACCTGATGGGCGAGCGCAGCCCCCGGTGGAACGACAAAGCTAGAGGCACTTTTATCGGTCTGACCATGAACCACAGCAGAGCACACATCCTTCGCTCCGTCATGGAAGGCGTGGCTCTGAATCTGAACGTCATTCTGGAAACCTACCGCAAGAACGGCGCTACCATCAACAGCTTGATCACGGTAGGCGGCGGCGCCCGGAACAAGGCATGGCTGAAGATCCTGTCTGAAGTGATGAATATCGATATCCGGCTGCCCGACATTCTGGAAGAAGCTACTTCTATGGGCGCCGCCATTACTGCCGGTGTCGGTGTCGGCCTGTACGACGACTTCAATGTGATCGACCGTTTTCTGAGCATCACGGACGAAATTAAGCCTTCCGGCGAAAATTACGAAGTTTACAGCAGAGCCAAGGAGCTCTTCGATGACGCATACTATACACTGGCTCCGTTCTTCGAAAAAATGTAAGGAGGATTTCCAATGAAAGAGTCCAAATTATTTGCTCTGCTGCCCGACTATGTCGCCACACCTGACAGCATGGCCATTGACAGTGAGGGTAATCTGATCCTCTCCTGTCCGAATTTCGCAAATCCCACACTTCCCGGTTGCGTGTTGAAGATTGACAAGGATCGCAACATCACCAAGTGGTTCGATGTACCCGTCCGGGAGGACACCGGAATGGCTCGCCCCATGGGCATCGGCTTTGGTCCTGATGGAGATCTGTATCTAATTGACAACCAGCCCTGGCTGGAAAAGCCTGAGTTGATCCGCAAGGGACGTCTGCTACGGCTGCGCATCGAGGGCAATACTGTGGTCAAATGCACAGTAGTCGCCAATAATATGGAGCACCCCAATGGCCTGCGAATCCACAATGGTTATGTTTACCTGACCCAGAGCAAAATGGAGCTGGTCGAGGATCCCTCCGGAAAGCTGGTCAGCTGTGTATACCGCTTCGGCTTGGATGAGGAAAACATCCAGATCACCAATACACTGGCTGATCCCCACATTCTGTGTACATATCTCACCAAGAATCCAAAGGATCAGTACGGTGTGGATGGCATCGAATTCGACAGAGAGGGCAACCTGCTCATCGGCAATTTTGGTGACGGCGCTGTCTACAAGGTCACCTTCAACGAGGACGGCTCTGTCAAATCCAACGAAGTCTGGGCGCAAGATCCTGAGGAGCTGGAAAGCACTGACGGTATGATCATGGATGAGGACGGCAACCTGTACATTGCCGACTTCTGTGCCAATGCTATTGTAAAAGTTTCACCCGATGGTAAAACCGTCCGCAGGCTTGCTCAGAGCCCCGATTGCACCGGTCTGGAAGGCGGTCTTGATCAACCTGGCGAGCCCATCATCTGGAACAATCGGATCATTGCCGCCTGCTTCGACACAGTGGTCAACGATATCGTGCGCAATACCGCCCACGAACTGCCCGCTACTCTGGCAGAAATCGAACTGGATTAATACTCATTTTTTCATCCTATATTTTTAGTAAAGCAGCCGATCGGTTCACGATCGGCTGCATTACTATAATAATATATGTGTCAATCAATCAGCCCAAAGTGCTTCAGTGCTTTTTCGACGCCGTCATCCAGAATGTCAGCAGTAACGTATTCCGCCTCCGCTTTCAGCTCCTCCATACCGCCACCCATGCAGGCAGTATGCCCCGCGGCGTGGAACATTGGTAAGTCATTGGTGCTGTCACCAATCGCCAGACTGTTTTCCATTGGAATACGCAAATAATCCATAAGAATGTGCATTCCACGAGCCTTGTTGCAACCGTGATGAACGAATTCCAACCGACCCAGCCCCCGGTCAACCCCATCAAACTTACCCTCCATACGACGAATGAATTCCGCACGGTCACAGCCGGGCCATTCATAGCACAGGAATTTGATAAAGCTGGGTTCGGTCAAAGTGCTGATCTCCCGAAGAATAAATCCCCGATCCTCCATGATCTTCATTTTCTTTATGCAAAGAGGATGTTGGGAATAGGCACCGTCAGACAGGACCAAACCGTTGTCTGCCTCATATACCACCTGCATGCCGCACTGTCGGATTGATTCAATCGTATAAAAACAGGTTTCTAA
>CAKVCR010000418.1 GCA_934725835.1 uncultured Odoribacter sp. | reverse complement strand
AGCGAAGGTCTGCAACCGATAGCGCGACAAAGCGTATTTCTTGACCGCTGATAGCGGGGAAGTGGATGACTTGCTCTATTGGGTTGGCTTGGATATTGGAAAACTCTCCTTCGGTAACAAATTTCCCATCAATATATAACTGGTAATATGAGATATATCCTCCGGCATCCCTCTGTTGATTAGGAGTGTAGCGGAAGCCGGATAAAGAATATTCTTTGTTTAGTCGTACTACCAGTTCCTGTTTTTCCTGAGGAAGATAGATTGCAGTATATCCGTTGCCGTCCAATATCGTGCGGGCTTTATTGCTTTCGGGATAGATGATTTGATAGGCTGTCGCAGGAATGTCAAGGATAGCAGTGGAAACAGGACTTGTTTTTTCTGCTATGGGGTCATATGATATAGCTTTGACGATTCCTTTGCATGAAAATTCAAAGGGGGCTTTATAGACCGGCGAAGATAATGTGGGTTCTGTGCCATCTGTCGTGTAATGGATAATGGATTCCTGGTCTTCTCGATAGATGGTTATCATGTTTTTATCGTTGCGGATAATACGTGGCTCTGTTATCAGGATTGGAGCCAGGTATGCCTCTACATTGTTGATGCATAATGGCCCTCGAGAATCAGTAAAGTTGATTTTGATTCTTTCTGCTTCGACTGTTTCAAAACGGACAATGCGTTTGTAGCCGATGGTGGTGGTAGAGTCAACGCTTTTTATCGGATGCCATGTGCCATTGAGTTCCACTTCTACATTAAATATTCTGACTCGTTGCCCTAAAGGAATGTATTCTTGTAGAATCAGCCGGTTGAGGAATGTCGGTTGTTTTAGGGTGAGTGTTAGAGAACCTTCCGTTACTTCATCCGGCGTAGACCAATAGCTGTCCCAATTGCCATCTGTTGCAAATTCTGCTTTGTAATCATCACTTCGGGTCTGGGAGGCTTCAACGTGACAATCTTTCAGAAGATTCACGTTGAATGAATTTTGAATGGTGTGATACCATTCAACTGCACGGGCAGAGTCGGCAGGGCTTATTTTGCCGTTAAGTGCTATGGGAAAATTCAATAGTAGATTTGCATTGTGCCCTACACTTTGGTAGTATAAGTTTACCATTGTTGCCAGTGATTTAAGCTGATGGTCTTCCCTGGGATGATAAAACCACCCCGGGCGGATAGATACATCGCATTCGCCGCCGAGCCACATATCTGCGTTTTCATCTCCCCATACACTATGACGGTAATCGGGAATATTCGGTTCCGGGGTGAAGATGCTCCATTGTGTAGCGCCGGCGCGTCCTTCTTCGTTTCCTATCCAGCGGATATCGGGGACTGTGCCGCCAAATATCATGATATTTGGGTGATGAGCTTTTATTGTGTCTCGAGCCCTTTCATATTGGTAGTACGTTTTAGCATCTATAGAACGGATACCTTCTTTGCCGCCATACCAACCGTTCCCGCCATTGGCACCATCAAACCAATATTCAAAAAGAGGACCATAGTTGGTTACCAGTTCATGCATTTGTGCGTGGAATTTCTCTACGTATTTTGGAGTCCCGTAATATATACAGTTTCTGTCCCATGGAGAAAGATAGAGCCCGAATTTTAAACCGTGTCGCTTACAAGCATCTGATAGTTCCTTGACCATGTCTCCCTTTCCGTTTCTCCAAGGTGAGTTTTTTACGCTATATTCTGTAGTCTTAGTAGGCCATAGACAAAATCCGTCGTGATGTTTGGCTGTTAAAATTACTCCTTTTAGACCGGCAGCTTTGATTGTTTGCACCCACTGTTCGCAATCCAATTCTGTTGGGTTGAATGTTGAGGCTGGTGTATTTCCATAGCCCCATTCCAGGTCGTTGAAAGTGTTTAATCCAAAATGGACAAAAGCATAAGTTTCAAGTTTATGCCATGCTATTTGTGCCGGCGTCGGTATTGGGAATATTGGTTCAGGTGGTGGGATATTACTACACAGTAATAAAGGCAATAACCATAAGTAACATAGTTTGAAATATCTTTCCATATACAGGGATTTAGCATGAATAGGCAAAGGTAGGGAATTTGAATAATTGTTCAAAATAGTATTGATAGGAGGGGATACAAAAAAAGCACCTTTACAGGTGCTTCTTCGAGCGGAAAACGGGACTCAAACCCGCGACCCCCAGCTTGGAAGGCTAGTGCTCTATCGACTGAGCTATTTCCGCAAT
>CAKVCR010000417.1 GCA_934725835.1 uncultured Odoribacter sp. | reverse complement strand
GAATCGTAATGTGTCCATGCTCATCAATCATGTCGGCAATCATTTTACACAATACATTGATTGGATTAGCTACAGCACCTCCAAATATACCTGAATGTAAGTCAGCATTCGGTCCTGTCATTTCCACCTCCCAATAAGCCAAGCCACGCAAGCCGGTTGTAATGGAAGGAGTATCACTAGCAATCATACTTGTGTCAGAAACCAGAATTATATCTGCTTTTAGCATATCCTTGTGTTTGCGGCAAAATTCAGGAAGACTTGGAGAACCAATCTCTTCTTCTCCTTCAAGCATGAATTTAACATTGCATTTCAGAGTGCCGGTTGCTACCATATACTCAAATGCTTTGGCATGCATAAAAGATTGTCCCTTGTCATCATCTGCTCCGCGAGCCCAGATTTTACCATCTTTAATGACTGGCTCAAAAGGAGCTGTATGCCATAAATCAATCGGATCTACAGGCATTACATCCATATGACCATACACCAAAATAGTCGGTAAAGCCGGATTGATAATTTTTTCACCATAAGTAACAGGGTTACCTGCAGTTTCATACACTTCTGCACGATCTGCACCCGCTGCTAACAGAAGGGATTTCCATTTTTCTGCGCATTTGTACATATCCGGTTTATGTTCTGCTTGCGAAGAAATTGAAGGAATACGAATCAGTTCAAACAACTCATTCAGAAAACGTTCTTTGTTTTCTTCCAAATACTGCTCTATCGTTATCATAGATTTTGTTTTATAATTTAGTATTAAAATTAATATAGGTACAATTGAAACGGTATAAAGGTAAAGGAAATAGTCAAAAATAAAAAGCAAATCGACAAAAAGCTGCCAAATCAAAGAATTTTCAAATTTCAATTCTCTATTCACAATTAATTCCTTACTTTTGTCGATAGAAAACGGCTATATACGATTTCGCAAACGTTAAAAATTAATAGCGTCTTTATACATAACTATTTGAAACGGCTAAATTATGTCAAATCTTTCCGAAGTTAAGATTTTTTCCGGGGAAAACAGCAGATACATTGCTGAGAAGATTTCTGATTCTTTGAATCTGGAACTCGGACAAAAGACCTTTATGCATTTTAGTGACGGAGAATTTGCGACTTCCTACGATGAAACTGTTCGTGGCGATCATGTTTTCATTGTACAATCGACTTTCCCGCCAAGTGACAACCTTATGGAATTACTGATGATGATTGATGCAGCAAAGCGTGCGTCTGCATATAAAGTAGTTGCAGTGATTCCTTATTTTGGCTTTGCCCGTCAGGACCGCAAGGACCGTCCCCGTGTAGCCATTGGAGCAAAGTTAGTAGCAAACCTTCTGCATGCTGCTGGTGTTGACCGTATCATGACTATGGATTTACATGCAGATCAAATTCAGGGATTCTTTGATATTCCGGTAGATCACCTTTACGGTTCAACTGTATTGGCTCCCTACATCCGCTCTCTGAAACTCGAAAACTTGGCGATTGCTTCTCCTGATATCGGAGGATCAAAACGTGCAAATTCTTGGGCTAAATTCTTTGACAGCGGTTTGATTATCTGTCACAAAACTCGTGAAAGACCAAACGAAGTAGCTGATATGAAAGTAATTGGTGATGTTCGTGACAAAAATATTGTTATCGTTGATGATATGATTGACACAGCAGGTACTATTTGTAAAGCTGCTGACATTCTGAAAGAAAAAGGAGCCAAGAGTGTACGTGCAGTGGCAACACATGCAGTACTTTCAGGAAAGGCTTACGAGAACATTGAAAAGTCTGCGTTGGATGAAGTTGTATTTACCGACTCAATTCCGCAGCGCCAGGAATGTTCAAAAATACATGTTATTTCTGTTGCAGACTTGTTTGCAGAAACTATCCGCAATGTCGTAGAACATAGATCTATCAGTGAGCACTTTATCTTATAAAAAGCTTTGTATATAAAAATAGCCTGACAGTAACGTCAGGCTATTTTTATATGAACGAACATATTTCACTTACAATCCCAATTTCTTACGAATAGCCTTAGGTATAGCATTTTTATGCACCATGATAGCAACAGTCTGTAGGCGACAATAAGCATTAGACATGAATAGATAGCCTCCTAAAGTATTGCTGTCAGCATTCCATGAATTTTTTGTTTTATAATAGTAAGTTCCGTATTGATCTTTAAACAAACCGGTAATATGCATTAAATGGTCGTCTGTTGTCTGA
>CAKVCR010000416.1 GCA_934725835.1 uncultured Odoribacter sp. | reverse complement strand
ATCTGGACATCTTTGGACGCAGAAAATAAAGTCTCGCTCTATGTTCGGTTTATCGACCTTGCGGACGGCAGCGAGGAAAGCCGCCTGATCAATAAGCATCAGCAGGCGGAGTAATCAGGATCGGCAGGGAAGGAAAAGAGTGGAAGAAAGAGTTCAAGAGGAGGAGAAAAATCATGAAGGAATTTGAGTTGAAATATGGCTGCAATCCAAATCAGAAGCCGGCCCGGATTTATATGGAGGATGGGAGTGAGCTCCCGATTCGGATTCTCTGCGGCAGACCGGGGTATATCAATTTTTTGGATGCGTTCAACAGCTGGCAGCTGGTCAAGGAAGTTCGTGAGGCGACAGGAATGCCCGCTGCGACATCCTTCAAGCATGTCAGTCCGACATCCGCTGCGGTGGGGCTTCCTCTTTCGGAAGCCTTAAAAAAAGCGTGCTTTGTGGAAGATATCGAAGGATTGGACGAATCCCCGCTTGCCTGTGCTTACGCCAGAGCACGCGGAACGGACAGAATGTCGTCCTTCGGGGATTTTATCGCACTTTCGGATGTATGCGACGAGACGACGGCACGGATCATAAAACGCGAGGTCTCCGACGGGATTATCGCTCCCGGATACAGCGAAGAAGCGCTTGAGATTTTGAAGAGCAAGAAGAACGGAAATTATAATATCATCGAAATCGATCCGGATTATATCCCGGAAAAACAGGAGAAAAAGCAGGTATACGGGATTACATTTGAGCAGGGAAGAAATGACTTTTTCATCGGACCGGAACTCCTTTCGGAAATTGTTACTCGAAAGAAAGAGCTGCCGGAGGATGCAAAAAGAGATCTTCTGATTGCGCTGATTACCCTGAAATATACCCAGTCCAACTCCGTATGCTTTGCAAAAGACGGCCAGGCAATCGGTGTCGGTGCGGGGCAGCAGTCCCGGATTCACTGCACGCGGCTTGCCGGAAACAAAGCGGATTTGTGGCATTTGCGGCAGCATGAGAAGGTGCTTTCCCTGCCGTTCCTGGACAGCGTAGGGCGCGCGGAGCGGGACAACACGATTGATATTTATCTTTCGCAGGACTCAGAGGATGTCCTCGGAGACGGCAGATGGCAGATGTATTTCTCGAAAAAGCCGGAACCGTTTACGGAAGCTGAGAAAAAAGCGTATCTTTCCGGAATTCGCGGAGTTTCCGTGGCCAGCGATGCCTTCTTCCCGTTCGGGGATAATATTGAGCGCGCCGGAAAGAGCGGTGTAAGCTATGTCGCGCAGCCGGGAGGCTCCATCCGCGACGATCTGGTCATTGAAGCGTGTGACGCCCATGATATGGTGATGATATTCACGGGGATGAGATTGTTCCACCACTGATAAGCTTGATAAGGAAAAAATCCGGAGGAAATTATGAAAATTTTAGTAGTCGGCGGCGGCGGCCGCGAACATACGATTTGCTGGAAACTTGCGCAGAGCAGCAAGGTTGAAAAAATCTATTGCGCGCCCGGAAATGCGGGAATTCGAAATGTTGCGGAATGTGTGGATATTCAAGCGGAAAATTTGGATGAAATCGCAGCGTTTGCCGTTTCGCACGAAATCGATATGGCTGTTATCGGGCCGGAGGTGCCGCTTGCGATGGGGATTACGGATGTACTGACCGAAAAAGGGATTCGGGTATTCGGACCGAATCGGAAGTGCGCGCAGCTGGAAGCGAGCAAATCCTTTACCAAGGACTTTCTGGCGCGGCACGGGATCCCGACTGCGGGATATCGGGAGTTTACCAATCAGGAGCAGCTGCTCGCGTCCCTTGGATTGTATGGATACCCGATGGTATTAAAGGCAGACGGACTTGCCGCCGGGAAAGGTGTTGTCATTGCGGAAAATGAGGAGCAGGCACGCCGCGCGGCAGAAGAAATGATGGGCGCGCGTGTGTTCGGTGAGGCAGGCGATAAGGTTGTTGTGGAAGAATATCTGACCGGAGTTGAGGCCTCGATGCTTTGTTTTGTGGACGAGCATACGATTGTGCCGATGGAATCAGCGCAGGATTACAAACGGATTTTTGACGGAGATCGGGGACCGAATACCGGGGGGATGGGATCTTATTCACCGAGTCTTGTCTTCACACCGGAGCTTGAGAAGCGTATTATGGATGAGATTTTACTCCCGACCCTGAGAGGTTTCCAGCAGGACGGACTGGATTTCAAGGGCGTTCTGTTTGTCGG
>CAKVCR010000415.1 GCA_934725835.1 uncultured Odoribacter sp. | reverse complement strand
CACTTCTGCTTACACTCTTTCTTCCTGCTTCGTAATAGGAGTAAGTGCTTGGTTTATCTTGAAAAAAAGACATCTTGAATTTGCTCGCAAGAGCATAGTATTAGCGTCTGTTTTTGGATTTTTCAGCATACTGGCAACCATGTTTACCGGTGATACAAGCGCTCAAGACGTGACCCGTACACAGCCTATGAAATTAGCAGCCATGGAAGGATTAAACAAAGGCGGACATGGCGCAGACTTTACCATCATTGGGATTCCTATCGAAGATTCTGCTCTGGCGTCTGACAGAATGCGCACAATAAAATACAATATTTCTGTACCTAATATGTTATCTTTCTTAGGCTACCATGACTTTAATGCCTTTGTACCTGGAGTAGAAGACATCCTCAGCGGCTACACCTCTCACGAAGGGAAAACATATCCCTCAGTAGAACAGCGTATGTCCAATGGACGAACAGCCATTGAAGCATTACGCACCTATAAACAGGCTGTCGAAAATAAGAACGATGCATTGGCGAATGAATCCTTGGCAACATTAAAAGCGAACTACCAAGATTTTGGTTACGGCTACCTAACCTCTCCGGACGAAGTGATTCCTCCGATATCTTTAGTATTCTATAGCTTTCGCATCATGGTCGGTCTAGGCATGCTGTTCCTGCTTCTATTCGCTGTATCATGGTGGTTTGCAAAAAAACGGAAATTCGCTAAATTCAAAATCATTCCTTATTTGGCAATAATATGTGTTCCCTGTGCATATATTGCATCGCAATGCGGATGGATTGTGGCAGAGGTCGGACGTCAACCCTGGGTCGTACAAGACTTAATGCCAACTAGCGTAGCCATCACTCGCATCGCATCGGGTTGGGTAGTTACCACTTTCTGGATGTTTGCTGTTTTATTTACCTTACTGCTAATTGCAGAAATAGGCATTATGTTCTCACAGATAAAAAAAGGTCCTAAAACAGCAGATAATGAGCAATAGAAAAATGAACAATAAATTTCGAACATCATGGATTTAAACATATTACAACATTATTGGTGGATTCTGCTATGTGTATTAGGCGGATTATTAGTATTTCTGCTATTCATACAAGGAGGTCAGAGCCTACTATACACGCTCGGTAAAACAAAAGACGAACGGGATTTAATCGTAAATTCACTCGGCCATAAATGGGAATTTACTTTCACAACATTAGTTGTATTCGGAGGAGCCTTTTTTGCCAGTTTCCCATTATTCTACTCGACAAGCTTCGGAGGAGCCTATGTCGTCTGGATGCTAATACTTTTCTGCTTCGTACTTCAAGCTGTATCATTTGAATACCGCAACAAAAAAAACAACTTTTTAGGGACTAAGACCTATGAAGTATTTCTAATGATAAACGGCTTTGCTGCACCACTACTATTAGGGGCAGCAGTTGCCACATTCTTCACTGGCTCTCCATTCCGTTTAGGGGAAATGAATCGTGTAGAATGGATGACCTCATGGCGTGGTTTGGATGCCTTATTTGTATTCACCAACTATCTGCTGGCTTTCGCAGTATTCTTTTTAGCTCGTACACAAGCAGCTCTCTATTTTATTTTGACAATCAACCATGAAGATATTCACAAAAGGAGTCGGGCACAAGTGCTATACAATGCTGTACCTTTTGTTATTTTCTTCTTGTTATTCCTTGGCAGTCTTTTCACTAGAGAAGGCTATGCAATTGGAGCAAACGGTCAAATCGAATTAGTCAAATACAAATATTTCTACAATCTGATAGAGATGCCTATAAATGCTTTCATATTCTTGTTAGGAGTTGCAGGTGTACTCTTTGGAATTATTCGCACCATCTTAATACAGACTTGGCGCAAAGGGATATGGTATACAGGTTCAGGCACAATCCTAGCTGTCATTGGATTGTTAATTATTGCAGGTTTTAATGACACTGCATTCTATCCGTCCTCTACAGATTTAAATTCATCTTTGACAATCTACAATGCCTCATCCTCTCTATACACCTTGAAAGCCATGAGCTGGGTATCTTTGATTATCCCGTTTGTTATCGCCTATATTTGGTATGCATGGCGTACTATGACAAACAAACCGATAGACACCAAGGAACTGGAAAATATTGATAATAAATACTAATTTACAAAACGCTGATATATAGAAACGATGTCTGGGCAGACATCGTTTCTATATGTTGCATAATAGCCTATTGTTT
>CAKVCR010000414.1 GCA_934725835.1 uncultured Odoribacter sp. | reverse complement strand
TTAAATGAATACTATGTAGAATCAAATAAATATTCAATTGAAGGAATAAATTTATATAATACAGATGGAACTGTAAATGAGACAGAAATAAATAGATTAGACAATCAATTAACAATAAAAGTAAATACAAGAAGTGGACAATATATGGATAACGGCCTAGAATATAAACAGTGTACTTGGTGGGCTTATTCAAGAGCTAGTGAGTATTTAGGAAAGGCATATCCTAAACAGTCAAATGGCACATCTGGAAATGGAAAAGATTGGTATGATATAAATAGAAAAAATGGATGGTTTGATTATGGAAGCGAACCAAGAGCAAATTCTATCGTTTGTTGGAATAATCCAACAGCAAAAGGATATGGACACGTAGCTTATGTAGAAGCCGTTGATACTGTCAATAAAAATATATATATTAGTCATGCAGGCGGAGGAGTGTCTTGGTATGGAATAAGAAAACTAGATTGGAATGGATATTTTGATAGTGTTTATCCAATTGGATATATATATTTGGATTCTCCTAAGAATTTTAAGTAGAATGTTTTGAAGGGAGTTTGCACATATGCAAAAATTTAAAAAAATAATAATAAGCATTGTTATAATATTGCTAATTGTAATTATGATAATAATTCTAAGTATTGTTAGAAACAAAAAAGCAGTAAAAGAAGAGGCAAATTTAAATGTAATTACATATGTTGAAAAATATACTACGGAAAAAGTAAAAAATTCAATTGATTTTTATACAGTAAAAAACATTTGTAATACATATGTGCAGAACTTGTTGTATAAATCCTCTGAGGATTTATACAATCAATTGGATCCTGAGTATATAAAAGAATTTGATATAACAAAAAGCAATGTGATATCAAAATTATCAAGATATAATTTTGAAGAAAATGATTATTTGACACTTGAAGTTATAGTAAAAGATATGTATAGTATTAAAAATGAAAATTCAATATATACATTTTTTGTATATGGATATGTGGTTGATAATATAAAACATAATAAAAGTGATTTTAAGTGTATAGTTGAATTATCAAAAGAAAATAATACATTCTATATATTACCAGAAGATTATATGGAAAAACACAATTATACTGAAATGAGTGAAGAAAAAGAAATCGAAACTAGTATTAAAGATATAAAAACAAATGGCATCTATAATAAATATGATACTATTGTAAAAGAAGATGAAGAAATAATTTCAGATTATTTTAACCAGTATAAAAACAGCTTAATATATGACAAAAAAGAAGCATACGAATTGTTAGATAAAGACTATAGAGAAAAAAGATTCAAGGATTTTGAAAATTTTGAAAATTATGTTAATAAAAATATTAAGAATTTGTATTTGGCTACTTTAGACAAGTATCAAGTGAAAAATAAGAATGACTATATTCAATATATTTGTGTAGATACAGAAGGAAGATATTACATTTTTAATCAGTATTCGATAGCAGAATTTAGATTAATGTTAGATACTTACACATTAGATTTACCAGAATTCTTAGAGAAATATAACTCGACAAATGAACAAGGAAAAGTTGTTTTAAATATACAAAAATTTATTGATGCTATAAATTCATATGACTATAACTATGCATATAACTGCTTGTCAACTGGCTTTAAAACAAATTATTTTAAAACTGTACAAGACTTTGAAAAGTATATAGAATCTACTTTATATGCAAAAAATGAAGTGTCTTATGAAAGTTTTGAAGAACAAAGCGGACTATATAAGTATAAAGTAAAAATAACGAACAAGGAAAATCAGACAGAAAGTACAACAAAAACATTTATAGTAAAACTAAATGATGGTACAGATTTTGAAATGTCATTTAATGTAGATTAAAAGGAGGTCTTAATATGGCAGAAAATGAAGCAATGGAAGGAAAAGATTTTGCAAAAGAAGAACAAGTTAAAGCTAAATTTGAGGAAATACTTACACAGATAATAAATGAGATGGAACATGACGAAGCAACAGTTACATTAGAGGGAGAAGCAGCAGATATTAATATAAATGTAAAAAAAGAAAAAGAAGTATACAATATTAGTTTGCTTGGTGAAAATATTGCAACAATAGATGAAAATAAACAATTCTCTTATGATATAAATGGTTTGGAGAATGTAAAACAAAAATTAGAAGACAAAAAAAATCCTGTTGCCAAATATGAAGACCTAGGACTTCCCGATATAGAATATTTAAA
>CAKVCR010000413.1 GCA_934725835.1 uncultured Odoribacter sp. | reverse complement strand
CCCATGCCGCGTCAATGCGTAATTCCGGTTATAGACCTCCCTTTTTTGTGCAGGGCTACAATACATGTGTTACAACGAAACAAATAAAAAGCAGAAACATCAAAAATATCCTTTTTTCGAAATCTGAGCAGAAAAGATTATACTTTCTTGCCTCTCCGCGAGTGAACTATCTTTTTCAGGAAGAAATCCAGAAAAAGATATTTTTTCAAGGTCAATTTGCGAAAAAACGGGCCTCCTTCTCAAGAATAATGACTGAAATCCCGAATCAAGGCGTGAAATCCACAAAAAAGCTATCCGATTCCATAAAAAAACAAAAAAAGGACAATTTCATTTTTTGTGTCTCACAAAAAATGAACCTTTTTAAGAAAACCAAAGAAAAAAGATATTTTCGGGCGTGCGGCCTGCATTTTCAGCCGCGCCGCGACTTCTTCCACTCTTTTATTTTTTCCAGGCGTTCCCGAAACTTCTGCTCGGTTCCCTGCGTCGTCGGGATATAGTATTCCCGCCCGACAAGAGAATCCGGCAGGCACTGCATGTCTGTCAGCTTCTCGTCCGTATCGTGCGCGTACTGATACCCCTTGCCGTAATCCAGTTCTTTCATCAGGCGGGTCGGCGCGTTGCGGATAACCAGCGGCACCGGTTCGGCAATTTGCGCGGCAGCATCTTTCTTCGCTTTTTCATAGGCCCGGTAAAGCGCGTTGGATTTGGGTACCAGGGACAAATAAACTGCCGCCTCTGTCAGATGCACGCTGCACTCCGGCATCCCGATAAAATGGCACGCCTGGTACGCCGCGACGGTGATTTCAAGCGCTCTCGGATCGGCCAGGCCGTCATCCTCCCCCGCAAAGCGGACCAGTCTTCTGGCGATGTAAAGCGGGTCTTCCCCTGCCTCCAGCATCCGCGCGAGCCAGTAGACCGCCGCATCCGGGTCGGAATTTCGCATGGATTTATGAAGCGCCGAGATAAGATTGTAGTGTTCTTCGCCCTTTTTATCATAAAGGAAGGATTTCCGCGAGATGCATTGCTCCAGAATTTCCTTTGTTATCGTAATCACCCCATCACGCGTTTCGCTCGGCTCGCCTGTTTCGCCCGGCTCGCCCGTTGCTCCTGGCTCGCCTATTTTGCCCGGCTCACCTGTTTCGCCCGGCTCGCCTGTTTCGCCCGGCTCGCCCGTTTCGCCGTTCAGCACGAGCATTTCCAGCGTCGAAAGCGCGGTTCGGGCATCTCCGTTCGCGAACACGGCAATCATTTCCGGAATTTCCGCGTCCATTTGAATCTTCTGCCCGCCAAACCCTCTCGGGTCGGAAATCGCCCGCCGAATCAGGCCTATGAGTTCTTCTTTCGAAAGCGCCTGCAGAACGAATACCTTGCAGCGGGAAAGCAGCGCGCTGTTTATCTCAAAGGAAGGATTCTCCGTCGTCGCTCCGATCAGGATGATGCTTCCCTTTTCCACGAAAGGAAGGAACGCGTCCTGCTGCGCTTTGTTGAAACGATGGATTTCGTCCACAAATACGATGGTTTTCCCACCGAACTTTCGGGTCTCTTCCGCCTTTTTCATGACTTCCCGGATTTCACGAATTCCGCTGGTGACTGCCGAAAAATCGATAAAGGCCGCCTTCGTCCGATTCGCGATAATACGGGCCAGCGTTGTTTTTCCCACGCCCGGAGGCCCCCAGAAAATCATGGAAGAGATTTGATCGCTCTCAATCAGGCGGCGCAGCACCTTGCCCTCTCCGAGCAGATGCGACTGCCCTGCATATTCTTCCAGCACCTCAGGCCGCAGGCGCGCCGCAAGCGGCTCGGTATCTCTTCTCTCAAACATACTGGTCTGTTCCACCTTGTTTACGCTCCTTTCTCCCGTCCTTACTCACCCTGCACTTCCGCCGCGTCACGGATTTCAAAGTGATTCTTGCGATAATGAATCAAGCCGTCTTTGCGCATGCGCGACAGCTCCCCGCACAGCGCGCTTCGGTCCACTCCCAGATAATCCGCGAGCTGCTGACGGTTGTACGGAATCTCAAACGAGTACTGTCCCGTCTTTTTGATGCAAAACGAAAAATACGCCATCAGCCTGCCTCGAATCGTCTTCGCGGAAGTGTGCAAAATCCTCCGGGACAGGTTCAGGCTCTGAATCGCGGTCACCGTGAGCAGATTCCGGACAAGCCTCGTATGAAACTCGCACGCGTTCGTACAGGTTTTCAGCACGCGATCCATATTTAAAAACAAAATCTCCGTATCTTCTGCCGCTGTCATAT
>CAKVCR010000412.1 GCA_934725835.1 uncultured Odoribacter sp. | reverse complement strand
ATGCACCATTGTCAGCTGTCAGATATTTATACTCATGTGTTTTTAATGTGGTGACAATCAGATTTCGCACCAGCCGGTCATCCTCAACGACCAAAATCAGCAATTTATTCATTTAATGTTACCTCGCTCAGCGGTAAAGTAAATCGAAAGATACATCCATGTGGTTCATTATCTGTCAGCGTCAGTTCTCCCTCATGCATCTCTACAATGGAATGGCAAAGCGACAGCCCCAATCCCAGACTGCGCTGGCTATCTGCTATGGTATGATTCCCTGTATAGAACATCTCAAATATATGTGGCTTCATATCGTCTGGGATACCATCACCATTATCAGCTACACTGATCTGCGCCCGGCCCTCTTTTTTGATCGCTTCAATCCAGATCTTAGAACCCCGGGGCGTATATTTTACTGCATTATCAATCAAGTTGACAAGCACCTGTATAATCAGTCTGACATCCATCCGGGCAAGTATCAGTTCTTTGCATTCGACCATAATCTGATGCCCATCATGCTTTCGGCTGATATGACGCATAGACTCTGCGATCACTTCATCTACCAGTTCATCCGTAAATCGAAGTTTCAATCTATCATCATTCAACCGGGTGATCGATAACAGATTTTCCACCACACCCGTCAACCACTCGGCGTCATCATAGATATCTGTGTAGATCTGTTGTCTGGTAGCATCGTCCAGTCGATCTCCATTGCAAAGCAGCATATCTGCATTTCCAGAGATCGTACATAATGGTGTTCGTAAATCATGAGAGATTGCCCGCAGCAAATCCGCACGCAATTGTTCGTTTTTAGCCAAAACTGCCATCTGTGCCGAAAGCTTTGTATGATTCTTCAGTTTTGCTGCCAGCGTTCCTGTAATAACCGAGGCAATCAGCATAATTGCGAATGTAACCGGATATCCAACCGCATAGATCTGAAATGACATTCTTGGCTCTGTCAGGAAAAATCCAAAAAGAAACACACTCAGCACAGATCCCACAATACTGCAAAGATATCCATTTGTCAGGATCGAAGTAATCAATACACCTAAAATATAGATTGTAATAACATTTGTATCATCAAAGTGAAGCTGTTGAAATAAAAAACCTATCCCCGTGCAGACCGCAAATATCAATATTGTCAGCAAATAGTCTCTGACAGATGGTTTCTCAATATATAGCCGTCGCTTTTCTTTGGAATCCTGATTACCTAAATATGAAAACATTTCTGTATCTTCTTATACTCTCCCAGAACTAATAACGTAATATTCGTCGTCAAATAAGTGTCAGGAGAAATTGCTACGCTGATTTCTCCATTACTTTTGATTGCAATAATATTAATATTATATTTCTTTCGGATGTCGAGCTCACCTACCGTCTTTCCAATCCACTCTTCCGGCACCTCTACCTCAAAAATCGCATTGGTGGCATCCAGTTCCATATAATCGAGAATATGATCATCTGTATATCTTATGGATGCCCATTTTGCCACCTGTTTTTCCGGATACACCACATAATCTGCTCCATTTCTCAGAAGAAACTTTTCCTGCACATCACGTTCTGCACGTGCAATCACCAGCTTTGCACCCAATTCCTTAATCAAAGATGTGGTTTCCAATGAATTCTGAAAATCTCCTCCAATGGTAACAAAACACAGATCATAATTGCCTATGCCAAGTGATTTCAAAAACTCCGCATTTGTGCTATCACCGATCAATGCCCCTGTCACATATGGCAGCACTGCATTCACACGTTCTTCATTGATATCGACCGCCATGATCTCATGCCCCAGCTCACTCAACTGCCTGGCAACATGTCTTCCAAAACGGCCCATTCCGATAATCAAAATATTTTTCATCCTTTTATTTCCTCCCTTTTTAACAGCTATCCGACCGTGATATGATCTAACGGATACTTTGCATTTATCGTTCCTTTATTAGAAAGCACGGCATAGATCAATGTCAAACCGCCAACGCGGCCCAAAAACATGAGAATCACTAATATGATCTGTGAAAATATATGCAATCCTGCTGTAATGCCAAGTGTCAGTCCCACAGTACCGACCGCTGACGCGGCCTCAAATAAACAGACAGCCAACGGTAACCCTTCATAAACACTAATTGTAATACCACCAGCCAAAAACAAAGTCAAATACATCATGACAATTGTTGCCGCATTCCTGACTACATGCATGTCAAGCCGCCGTCCGAACACTTCTACATTTTCCTGATTTTTGAATGTTGTGAATGCATTTAATATCAGGACAGCG
>CAKVCR010000411.1 GCA_934725835.1 uncultured Odoribacter sp. | reverse complement strand
CGCAACCAATTCACATGGAAATGAACTCTTAGATATCGAAGCATCTGTAGCAACTCTACCGACATCAGGGGATAATCATAAAGCCAACATACTTTATGATTACATATTTGCCCCCACAGGCAGTGCGAACTATCTTAGTCCTATCACTCTAAAATTTGAATCCAATGACTCTCTGTTTTATCTGAATACTTTCACTTTACCGGAAAAAACCATTCCGATGCTACGCAACAAGCGCACAAACGCAAAAGGTTCGATTCTTAAACTGACCTCAGCAGCAAGCGGGGAAACAAAGATAACAATCACAGTTGATTCAGAATGGCTGCCGGACGATAAAGAAGTTTCTTTTACACCTTCGGAAAATGAGTCAACCCTATCTGATTTTAAGAACCAAAATAATCCATTTTAAAACCAATCCATACATGAAATACAATATTACAACATTAGCAGCAACTCTACTTATCTGCATGACGGCTTGTGTCTCTGAGAACTTGGAGATACACAGCACTGCTGACAGATTAACGGTAGCTGCCACACACATGGCCGGCGGATTGCCGACTACGAAGACTATTCTTACCCCTTATACAGAAGGCGTACACGTCGCATGGGCTGAAAATGACAAAATACGCATTATGCGAGCAAACGCAGAGACGTATACATCCGTTGATTTATTGTTGAAAGAGGGAGCTGGAAAACAAACGGCTACATTTGAGGGAAATAATTTTCCGGATGTATCTAATGCATCAAACATAAAGTATCTGGCTTTCTACCCGGCAACTATTGAAGGAAGCACTCCGGAAACATGGAAAGGAAACGCTACCTACGAAGGACAAATACAAAAAGGTAATGGTAACACCGACCACTTGGCTGCTTTTGATTATCTGACTACACAACAAGTTGATAATCTCGAACAACCGTTGGAGTTTATGCATTTAGGGCTCGTATTCTGCTTCGACATCACCATACCGGATTCAGAATCAGCTCCTCTAAGTTTTACGCTAACAACAGTAAACGCTGAAAATACGCCAACAACGGAAGGCGGTTTGTTCAAAGATTGCAATCAAACAAAAACATCATCGGTAACGCTGAATTTTCAAGAGTGTTCTGCAACAAACACCCCTCTCAAAGCCTACATGATGTGCAACTGCAATATCCCTGCCTCACAAAAGGTATTAGCAACACTCACGCTTCAAGACGGCAGCAATTATACCTGTCTGATGACAGCGAAACAAATCATTAGCGGTACACCATCAAATGGCAACAACGAGGGTATCTGCTATGTTATTCCTATTTCAAACTGGAACAAAGCGAAAAACTGTGTGTTTGATGAAAATACCCAAGCAGAAGAATATACCGGTAGTGGCACACAAGAAAATCCCTATATCATTGAAAGTGCCGAAAATCTTAAATATCTTATAGAGGGAAATGATAGCTTTACAGGTAAATACTTCTCATTGGCAACAGACATAACAATACAGGATGGAATCACATGGACACCCATCGGTAGCAGTACTCCATTTAGCGGCCATTTTGATGGCAAGGGACATACTATCAAAGGAGAATTAAATGCTTGTTCTAACAAAAACACGGGTCTATTCGGAACAACAAACAACGCTACAATCCATAATTTAAATTCCGAAATCAATATCACCAATGATACATGCGAAAACATTGGGGGAATAATCGCACAAGCCACAAGCACAACCATTACCAATTGCCATTATAATGGAACTATCTGCGCAGGTACAAATAGTAGTGATACCCATGCCGGAGGAATTGTTGGTCTTGCAAATTCAAATTGCCAAATCAATAACTGCAGCACCCGTGGTAGCGTTAGACAAAATTCTATTACTCTCACAAATGATATTTATTTAGGAGGTATCGTAGCAAAAGCAGGCAAGCCTACTATTTCCAAATGCACTAACCATGCAGAAATTAAAGGCGACAAGCATGATGGAGCACATAGTGTCTTTATGGGAGGTATATGCGGAAGTAGTAGCGACCAAGGAAGCAATAAAGGCAAAATAGAAGAATGTTACAACTATGGAAAAATATACGGAAGTTCGTTCAGTGGTCCTCGAAACGCACAAATTTATTGTACCTTAGGAGGAATTATCGGACAAGCAGCAAAAATTATAATCACTCAAGCATATAACCATGGAGATATACACGCACAGCAAAATGAATACTGCAACTATACCGGAGGAATTATTGGAAATATAATGAGTGAAAGTGAATTATATAATTGCTCCAATCATGGTGAAGTTTTCGGTAATGCCAGCGGCAATC
>CAKVCR010000410.1 GCA_934725835.1 uncultured Odoribacter sp. | reverse complement strand
CGATCATTGACATTGCTACTACAACTGTGGTATGCTATGTCTTGGGGAAATCCCCAAATATAATAAAGGAGAATCTATCATGAAACGCAAGGGCTTCACCCGGCTGCTCTCCTGCGCGTTGCTGCTCAGCGTGCTTCTGGGCGCACTCGTCTTCCCCGCCTCCGCAGCCACTCAGTTCGTTGACGTCTACCCCGGCATGCTTTCCCGCGAATATTTCGACGCCATCAACTACATCGTCGACAACGGCATCATGAACGGCACTGACACGACCCATTTCAGCCCCTATCAAAATATCACCCGCGGCATGTTCGTCACCATCCTCTATCGTTACGCAGGATCGCAAACTCACTACTCTTCCAACTTTACCGATGTTCCCAGTAATACATATTACTATTATCCTATTGGTTGGGCAAGTCATCACGGAATCGTCAATGGGGTTACAACCACTACCTTTGAACCAGAAGGGTTCATCACAAAAGAGCAAATGGCAGTAATGTTGTACCGGTACGCATCAAAAATTGACAAAAAATCTTATTCTGTAGCAAATTTTGATTCTATTCAAGGCCATCCAGATTATTCCAGCGTTTCTCCGTATGCAAGAGAGGCTGTTCGGTGGGCAAAAACTTATAAAGTTTTTCCACTTACGGACAACAGTCAGTACATTAGCGCAACAGCGAATATGAACCGAGTCTACGCCGCATTGTATGTTGCCAACTATGCAAAAAACGTTAACGGCATCCGATTGAACGAACGTTTTACATTTGATGGTAGCCGTTCCAATTTTGAAAAAAAATACAATATGAGCCGTGCTGCTGTAAACTATATGAATTATTGCATCAGCAATCATTATCGCGGCAATGAAGCAAAAGCGGAAAATGATAAAATGGCAGTTAAAAATAGGATGGCTAGCGATTGGGAGGGAGCTTGCTTTGGCTATACCTACAGCATTTTCTTAAACAAACTCGGTAAAATTGATTTCGACAAAAATTTTGCAAACACCACCTCCGGTATGAATACCATCGGCACTCCAATATTAAATAAGGATAACGTCCAAAGTGCAATCCACTACTATCACATTTTACAGTATATTGAGGATATCAGCGACACGAAAATCTATTCTGCTAGTCCTTATCTTCTTTATAATTATTATAAATCTTATGGTGCAATGCCAATTAGCTACTACTATAATGGAATTCTCTGTGCTAAAGGCCATTGCATCTATATGACGGAAATGCGAAAAAACTCAGACACTAACTACACATTATTCGTTATCGACCCTAACGATACAGATCTTGAAAATAGTAATTATCAGCCAACTCAAAGAACCCTAAAAATTGAAAACAACCGTTTGTACCTCGATGACACGCTTCTTACTTGGCTTGGCTATTATCCGAAATCTACATATAATATTTATGACGATTTTGATTTAGATGGTGACTATAACAACAAAAACTATACCAGCACAGACGTAGGTACTACTTCAACTTCTCTCACACCTGTTGAACAACAAAACGAAACAGTCGTAGACACCCCGCATACAGCAACTAGCGATACCACTACACTTATCATTACATCCTCTGCGTTTGAGCTTAGCAGCGGAAACGGTGAGAATCTATATTTTGATGGTCAGAATTTTTCTGGCACAATGGAAGTCTTAGACATGCGCATAATGGCCAACGGCCCTGATGCTCCCGCTACATTCAAACTTCGTGTAAAGAACAGCGATATTTTTGAATACCACAACCTAGCCGAAACGGATGTCAATTTTTGTGTCATTTCTGGTGGTTCTTTCGGTAGTATCTCTGGCTCTGGCGTCCGTCAGGCAGCTATCGATTTTAGTGAATGTATCTTAGCTGTAGATGGAACCGACATGGATTATAGTACATGGCTAAGCATTGGAATTTCTGGGTTTGAGCACTTTTATTTAAGCGGTGAAAATCAAGGCACATTCCTAATTCGCAAAACTACTCAAGGCGTAGCAACCGAAGGCATTACTGGTTTTACGGAATGTGGATTCTCTGATAAGCATAGTCTTAGTGTAAATACAGCAGAATTAACGTTTAGCGGAGCGGATATTCTTGATTTTGCAGACATTTCTGCTGGTAATATTAATTTTTATCAGCAATCTAATGGGAATAATGACGCAATTTCTATTCCTCTAAACAGTTTCAATTGAAGGTGTAACAATGAGTAATAAAGGAAAATCAATTCTCACCGCCGTCATCATCACCTTGGTGCTGCTGATCCCGATTGGTATCATTTTTACCATCGGCTTTTTGGCCAGCCC
>CAKVCR010000409.1 GCA_934725835.1 uncultured Odoribacter sp. | reverse complement strand
TTATTACCCGGCAAAATGGATGTCGTTCCCCAAGAACCTACTATATAAGGAGATGTGTTTTTATCCACATTCCCCTGTATACCATAAGAGGCACGTAACTTCAAATTACTCAACCAATCTGCATTTTCTAGGAATGCTTCCTGATTGACATTCCAGGCTCCAGATACTGACCATAAAGGCAGATACTTGTATTTTTTTGCAACACCAAATAAATTAGAACCGTCATATCTCAAACTTCCAAATAAAGTATAACGCTCAGCATAAGTATAAGAAGCAGTCATGAAATACGAAAGATTTCGGTTATTATAAAGTTCTTTCTTATACTGTTGCAGCGAAGAAGAATTTGCCGAACTATAACCTTCAGGAATAATAACAGGTTGGGTTGTCAAAGCTTTCGTATCATAACCGAATCCCTTAGTACTAATACGCATTGTCTTGTCACCACGCATTTCCATTCCTACCATCACATCTACAGTATGCTTTTCACTAAAAGTTTTATTAAACTCACCCTGTAATTTCCAATGATATTGGGACATGTCTGTATTCTGATTTTGTATGATAGCACCCTTTGGCAAAAAATAGTTTCCAGCATAAACAATGCCGTAACGATATTTACGAACATAATACGACTCTTCCTCAGCTAATTTTTCCATAGACGAACGATCGAACAATACACCAAGTTGTGTTGAAAATTTCAATTCTTCAATCGGACGATAATCCAATGTTACCATCGGCTTCAATGAAAGCGTTTTCAAATGATAATCAGTATTTTCTCGTTCTTCTATATAATTAAAATCCAACAGTTGACTGTCTTTTCCCTGAATATCGGAATCATAAACAAAATTCCCCTCTTTATCCCGAATTGCAAGATAAGGATTTACAGTTCTTGTATAGCGAGAAGGATTAATAAAAGCATCTGCATCAGTCAAGTAGCTAGTTTGTTTATTATGATTCATAAACAAAGATATTCCCATGTTCACTTTCTCGTGCAAATTAAAATCAGTCTTTAATGTCATATTAAAACGCTCAAAGCCTGTCCCAATTGTAGTGCCACTCTCTTTATAATAACCTGCAGATGCATAATAGCGTGCAAAATCAGAACCTCCGGATAAGCTCAAATTGTATTGCTGATTAACAGCTGTTTGATATATTTCTTTACCCCAATCTGTATTTATACCACGCAAATTATTAATCTCATTCTGCGCTTCTGCAGAAATAGCAGCAAAACCACCTTCTCTATATGTATCCAATTGGTTATATTTTGTCAAAATTCTTCTCACACTTCCCTCTGTGCCATTTTCCATTTTATCTAATTCGGAACGGGCAGCTATTCCCAACTCCCAATCTACCTTCTCTGAAGAATTCATTAGATTCAACTTACTCAATTTCGGTCGAGTGGTTACAAATGCAGAAGCAGAAGCATTTACACGCATTTTACCCGAACGACCTTTTTTTGTTGTGACAACAATCACCCCATTAGCCGCTCTGGCACCATAAATAGCAGTTGCTGCAGCATCCTTCAATATCGTGATATTTTCAATATCAGCAGGATTAATACCTGCTATAGATGTATTATACAAATTGTCAATATTATCCTTATCTCCAAAGTCTGATGGGATATCATTCCCTTCTAATATTACACCATCCAATACCCATAACGGATCAGTACTTCCGCTTAATGACACAGTACTACGAATTCTCATCTTAGCCGGTGCTCCTGGAGCTCCATTCGTTGGAGTCACCATCATACCTGCCACTTGTCCCTCTAGCATTTGATCCACAGAGGCAATACCGACGGCCTTGATATCGTCAGCTTTCACAGTAGTAACAGCTGACGTTACTTTTCGTTTATCTATTTGCTGATAACCGGTTACAACAACTTCTTCCAACTGTTTGGTATCAGTTTTCAAACGAAAAGTAAATTCACGGTCTCGAGAAATATCAGCTTTCAACGCTTCATACCCCACAAAACTCACCACTACATATTTTACCGTTGCAGGCAACACCAACTCAAAATGTCCATTTATATCTGTCACAGTTCCTGCTGGAGAATAATTCTTTGACTCCGGAGCATCTGGATCAATGAAAACGGTTGCCCCAGGTAAAGGTTGCCCAGTTGCAGCCTCCAATACCTGCCCACTAATTTTCTTTGTATCTTGAGCAAAGCCCCAAATGGGTAAGCTCAAAATCATCAATAAAATAAAGTTTTTCATATCATTAAATAATTTAGTCTGTATGGTTTTCTTATCACTACTTCATGTTCAAAGCCTCTTTTATTCGTACAACCA
>CAKVCR010000408.1 GCA_934725835.1 uncultured Odoribacter sp. | reverse complement strand
CAACTAATGTTCTATTTCCGGTTGCCTTGATATAGACTTTGGCATCCAGATCATTTTTGATAAAAGCTGTTTGTCGATGCATTTTTGATTGCATTAAGTGGTATTATGCTGTTATAATGCTTTTAGACTGTCATGTGTTTGGTTAGGAGGGCAAAATGCAAATTAGATTAGAAAACATAGGCATCGTGAAAGACTCAACGATTGCATTGAATGGTTTGACCGTAATAACAGGAAAGAACAACTCCGGAAAAACCACCGTTGGCAAAACTCTATATGCTCTCTTAGATTCTGTATGTAATCTTCAACAGAAAGCAAAAAGTGATAGGCGCTACTACATTAAAATGCAACTTGAAAATGTTGCAAGTGCCCTTGAGTTATTCCGTTATATTCGAATCAGGAAATCAGAACTTCAATTAGCTTTATTTAGTGACTACCCAGCTTTGAAAAAATTCCTTGGGAGGGATTACCTGCGAGGGGTCTTTCCAGATGATATTGAGAAGTATGCTCATGAATTGGCAAATGAATTAGAAAAATTCGACGTATCTATTTTGGAAAAGATCAATAACGATCAAGGATTATTACCCTATTCAAGGCAATTTCTATTGTTGACAGAAAAAAACAATGATACTTCTATCGTTAATGTATTCAACACGCAACGCAATAATGCTCTTGTAATATTAGAGCAGCTTTTTGCGAATCTTGATAAAGACGCAGAATTAGTTGATTATGCTAGGGAAAGTATTAATCAAACTCTACAGGTCGAATTTTCCAATCAAATCCAGCCCATAAGTACGAATGTCCCGTATTCGAAAATTGAACTTTCTGATGGAGATTCTATATTCTTTGATGTTAAAGTTATAAATAACAACGTTGTAAATAATGAATATCCTGTTTTTTATAGTTCCCCGTATAGAAAAGTTTATTTAATTGATGATCCTTTTATAATTGACGATGCTCCAACCTATGGGATGTATCGCGGGTCTGAAATAGTTGAAACTGAAACAATTTTTAATCCGAATCGTATATATCCACACAATAATAAACTCAAAGCAGTGTTAAGAAAAAGAACTGAGTTGAGCATATTTGAGCAAACAGTCTTGGCAGATTCGTTGAAAGTTGTAAAAGCGCAAATTGATCAAGTCATTCCCGGCACCTTTGAATTTACGTCAGATGGTGAGTATTATATCCAAAATGGTGTCAAATTGAAAGTCTCTAATTTGGCTACAGGATCAAAAATGTTTTCTATCGTGAAGATGCTTTTGGAAAAAGGTGAGTTAGATTCTGGGACAATGCTCATTTTAGATGAGCCTGAAGCGCATCTTCATCCTCAGTGGCAAAATACTTTTGCAGAAATTATCGTCTTATTAGTGAAAGAACTCAATGTAAACATTCTACTAACAACTCACAGTCCAAATTTCATGCTGGCTTTAGATGCATATATGCGCAAATATGAAATAGCAGAGAAAACAAATTTTTACCAAACGAGTGCCATGGAGGATGGTTTTGTTCAGTATCATTGTCTTAATAACGATATGGGGAAAATTTATCAAGACTTCTTACAGTATCTTTCTGAAGCAAAAATGCTGCGAAACAAGTATTTAACTTATGCCGAGGAATAGAATATGATTACGAAAGACTTATTAAAATATGCAGAAAGTAATTGGAATGAATTTAGAAGCACAGTCTCTGTCATTTCAAAAAATGAGCATACTCAATCGCCTTTAGTTGACAGAGAAGAATCTTTATTTCATTTTGATAAAATATCAGAGTCATTGTATCTTCAAGGGAAGGCGCCGACATCAGCGGACGGTATGATGATAACCGCAAACTGCATTGAGTTAATTGAGTTTAAGTCCGGCTTCAAAAAAAGAATTACAAAAGATAATTTTGACAAAGACAAAGGACGGTGTAAAGACGGCAACAAAGTCTGCGACGAATACTGGCAGTTATTTTTTAAAGAACAAGCAAAAGAGACAGCAGAATTAATTTCATCAATCCGACTTAAGGCGATTGAGAGCTACACCACACTTGAGAAGCATATCCTTCCAAAATGCAAAGAAACTCCCACACGAATATCTTTGAAATTTCTGATTGTTATAGATGAAGACGAAGTTGAAAGTATGGAGGACACTCTTGCTGAGTTAGCTGGAAACGTGAATATTAAAAACAATCATTTTTCTACAATTCGGCAGTCCTTACATAGATTGGTCGGGCAGCGCAGTCTCGAAGGAAATGACTTCTATTATGATGCTGTAAATGTTATATCTGTAAATGATTTTTCAAACCATTTACGCATCCTTGCAT
>CAKVCR010000407.1 GCA_934725835.1 uncultured Odoribacter sp. | reverse complement strand
AGAAGCAGAAGATCTCCCTGTCC
Organism: uncultured Odoribacter sp.; assembly: GCA_934725835.1. Classification (GTDB taxonomy): domain Bacteria; phylum Bacteroidota; class Bacteroidia; order Bacteroidales; family Marinifilaceae; genus Odoribacter. The sequence continues at coordinate 2,304 of CAKVCR010000407.1, read as the reverse complement.
ATCCGTGCGCTGCTGGCTCCCTCCGCCGAGGACGAGGGCGACGACGAGTAAAAAATGTCTGTAAAAAAGCAGCGGTACATTTGTACCGCTGCTTTTTTACACAAAAAGTATACCTGTACATTTACGCATTTGCACCCAAATCACAGTATGTTAAGTTTCCGCTAATTAGTAGAACCGATAATTAGTACACGTTTATCGAAAGAAAAAGGTGCATTATATGAGTTTAATAAGATGCAGAAAGTTGAGATATCAAGCAGATATGTTACCACTGGAGCCAATCGGAGGCAATACAACGGTGACGGCTTTAGCGGGAAATACCGGATATAGTTACAACACCGGCCTATCGATTTCGGCTTCAATTGATGATGCCTTGGCAAACGCGCAAGAAAATATAGGGCCTGTTGCATGCGATAGTTTGGATACCGATATTGAAGAGGATATGACACAAGTAATTTACTATGTGTCAGACATTCATATTGAGCATCAACTTGAGGTAATTGGAAAGACATTTGCTGATGTCAGAAAACTGATTAGGAAGAAAGTAAATGAACTTGTGAGTTCTATAGATGAAGACAAGGGAACAATTCTTGTAGCGGGAGATGTTGCTGATAGCGTAGAACTGACTAATATTTTCTATGACGAATTAAACCAAAGGTTGTTGCAAAATGCGAACAGAATTGATTGGCGTATTATTGCTGTTCTTGGTAACCATGAGCTTTGGAATGCAAGTCAAAGGAGATGGTTCAAACCTAATGTCACTGCAATCATCAGAAAATATAAGAAAACTATACCAGTTCAACTGCTTGAAAATGAGTTGTTTGTTAACTATAAAGGGAAAAATGAGTACATACTTGATGAAGAGACCATATTAAAAGCAGAACCAGATGAAATTGCTGATCTTATCATGAATAGCACCGTGGTCATATTAGGCGGGATTGGTTTTTCTGGTCGGAACCCTATTTTTAACGCGACAAAAGGTCTTTATAGAGATGTACTAACGCCGAAGGAGGACGTCGATAGGACTCAACGTTTTTCTGCTGTTTATGATAAGGTGCTACAGTGTGCTGAGACTAAGCGGGTGATTGTTTTAACACATACACAAATGCAAAACTGGTCTACTAAGCAATACAATCCCAATTGGGTTTATATAAATGGACACACACATCAAAATACTTTGATTCGCAGTAGAGATGGGGCGACGGTTTTCTCAGACAATCAAATAGGCTATAAGCCCCAGAAAATTAAATTTAAATCTTTTCGAATTAAAGGTGTTTATGATCCGTTTGATCAGTGGAGCGATGGAATTTACAGGATAACGGCAGAGCAATATCAAGATTTTAATCGGGGACGCGGCATTTCAATGGGCGGTTTTAAGCGTGAAGGCGAAATTTATGCAATCAAGCGCAACAATACCTACATGTTTTTCCTGAAAAGAACGACCCTTTGCGTTTTGGAAGGCGGCCGCATTCGTAAGGCCACTCATGATATTGAATACTATTATGATAATTTGCCGATTTACTGTGACATCATTAAACGAAGATTACGTCCGTATAGGGAAGCATTGAAAAAAATCGCAAGAGAGGTCAAATTAATTGGGGGAGACGGCAGAATACATGGTTGCATTGTAGATGTCGATTTTTTACATCATATTTTTTTGAATCCATTTGACGGCTCAATTATTCCTTATTGCGCTACTGATATGGAAAAAAGAACGGTTTTCCCGAATGTGCTTAGTATGCTCAAGTCCGTGGATAGAAGTATATATTTTCCGAATCAACACCTAACGGAGCATTTTGTGTTGCTTTCGCAAAAGAATCAATTACCGTTACTGTCTGGGCGGACGAATGAGGGTGAGTACGCAATAGAACGTGCATCTGAAATTGTCTACGACAAGAAGATGTATCAATCGTCAAGAATCATGCGTTCCATGCAATATGTATTCGAAGGAAATGTGGTACGTATTTGGAGAGATGAATTACTGGAAGACGCTATTGTGATAGATATGGGGATTTCTGAGAAAGTGTCTAAATCTCTCGAACAAAAAACAAGTTTATCAATAACAAATAGCGGGTAAGGCTAAATTTAAAGTACTGGCTACCTTCTATCGTTAAAAAATACACAATTATGGAAGGCGATAATTGGAAGATTCTCCAATTTCACTTGTTGCCCATTTGTGGTAAAATTAACAATCAGAGATTACAGGGAAAGTGAGGAACTGCACTATGCCATTTGCAGATTATCAGGAAATGTACCGTCAGAAGCTGACCACTGCGGATGAGGCGGTCAAGGTCATCAAGTCCGGCG
>CAKVCR010000406.1 GCA_934725835.1 uncultured Odoribacter sp. | reverse complement strand
GTCTTGAGCTTTTTTATCAAATGCGAGCACAGAAACAATCTATTTTGCGTATATTTGAGTGTTAAACAATTATTCCACGACTTGTATGAATATAAACAAACTATATCATTTAGGCTTAGCTCTAGGAGGTGGAGGAGCACGCGGTTTTGTACACCTGGGAGTACTCCAAGCACTTCAAGAATTAGGAATGCGCCCGGATATCATATCCGGCACCAGTGCCGGAGCTCTTGTCGGTGCCATGATTGCTTCAGGACATACCCCTTTGCAATGTCTGGACTTCTTCAAACGAAAAAAAATACGTGATTTCATCCGTCCTGCCATGTCAAAAAAAGGTTTTTTCACACTGAACAACTTAGAAGAGGAGTTAAGCGAATTTATAGGAGTTAAAACTTTTGAAGAATTAAAAATTCCATTAATTGTAACAGCCGGAGATATAGATAATGCCCAACCTGTACATTTTAGTAGCGGTAAATTACTCCCTGCCGTCATTGCTTCCTGCTCTATCCCCATAGTTTTTGTTCCCAAGGAAATCGATGGAACGGAATATATAGATGGTGGAGCATTCATGAATCTACCGGTACGCCCTATTCGCCCTCAGTGCGAACAAGTCATAGCAGTTGAGATTAACTCGTTCAATACAGCAGAGAAAATCAATAATATGGTAAGCATGGCAATCCGAACATTTCATATAGGATTAGCGAGAAATACTGATATAGATCGTGTCATGGCAGACATAGTAATTGCCCCCAAGGACATGACTCAGTATAATGTTTTTGACTTAAAAGAGAGCTGGGATATTTTCAAGACCGGATATGACCTCACTTATCAGTTGATAAATAAACTTGAAAAATAACTTTTATACCGTGACAGACTTTAATCTTTTCAATTTTCGATAAACATAGATAAAAGCCGGAACTAAGAAAACATTAGCAGCGACCCAGGCTGCCGGATCTCCGTAACAAACAGCCAAATATCCCCACACCGGAACAGCATAAATACTAACCAAAGTACGAGCTATCATCTCTGAAACTCCCGAAAGCATCGCCAAATTAGTAAATCCAGCCCCTTGAATAGAATACCGCAAAATACAAAGCACTCCCAACATGGGGAAAAAGTATGCAGATACATGTAAAAACAATTCCGTTGCACTGATAATCTCTGTTTCAGAAATATTCACAAACAGCAGCGCCAATTCTTTTGAACACAACATTAAAATAGCAAAAGTAGCAACTGCATACCCCATCATCATCCAGCCGCTAGCTTTTATACCTTCCCAAATTCTACGAGGCTTTCCCGCTCCATAATTCTGTCCGCAATACGTAGCCATCGCAATACCTAAACTTTCAAAAGGACAAATAAAGAACATTTTTATGCGCATTGCTGTAGTAAAGGCTGCCACACAAGCTGTTCCCAATGCATTATTAGCGCTCTGCAACATAATGCTACCGATAGCAGTAATAGAAAATTGCATCCCCATAGGTACTCCTATTGCCAATAAATTATTTGCCAAACGCAATTGAAATTTCTTTTCGGCACGATTCTCTCTCAGAATTTCAAAATGGCGATACATATAAATATAACAGAGAAAAGTAGAAACAGCCTGCGAAAAAACAGTCGCAACAGCAGCTCCCATAACTCCCCAATTCAACACCAAGATACAAAATAAATCAAGCACAATATTTAGAATGGTAGAAAACAATAGAAACCAGAAAGGTGTCTTGCTATCACCCAAGGCTCGGATAATACTAGAAAGCAAATTGTACAGAAAAGTAAACGGCACTCCTATGAATGTCACTAATAGATAAATGTAAGCATCCTCAAAAATCGTATCGGGAGTTCGCATTACTCGCAAAATGTCCGAACAGAAAATACTCGTCAAAATGGCAATAAAAACAGAAATAGCAATTGAAATCTGCAAACTCACTGATACATAACAACGCATTATACTGTAATCCCGTGCACCGAATTTTTGAGCTACCGGAATACCAAAGCCACAACTACAACCATTGCAAAAACCCAATATTAGGAATATTACAGAACTGCTTGCACCAACTGCAGCTAATGGATTGATACCTAAAAATTTCCCTACAATAGCGGCATCAATCAATGAATAGGTCTGTTGCAGCAAATTACCCAATAGTAAGGGCAGAGTAAAGTTAAAAATAAGCGGCAAAGCCGGTCCTGCCGTCATCTCTTTTGAAGTTGCCATATATTCTCTTATTATTCAACGACAAAAATATATAAAAGAGAATATTCATGCACCAAAAAAGTGCAAGAAGGTGTGTCAAAATGCACGCCTTCTTTTTTTATGCACAAAGCCCCGACTTTCACAAGCTGGGGCTTTGTTATTA
>CAKVCR010000405.1 GCA_934725835.1 uncultured Odoribacter sp. | reverse complement strand
ATGTACCAGCGCCTCTCATTCATGGTCAATCCGGCCTCCATGATGACCACATTCTGCGTCCAGTTCAGACGCATTGCCTCCGCCAGCAACTCCGGCATGTTACCGTACATCCGGTAGAAGTCCCGCATCCGGCGCAGGTTGCGGGGAGAGAAGCCATCGACCGCGGGATAGGCCGCTTGCAGGTATTCCGACGCCGCGACAGCCGCGCCTTTCTCTGCTCTGCCGCTGACCACTCGGCCCATCTCGCAATACAGCTCCATCTGCGGGAGCTGCGTCGCAACAGCGGCATCCAGCGCGGCAAACATGGTGGTGTAATCTGTGGGCTTGCGAATGTTCATGGGCTTTCTCCTTTTTCTTTTATAAGCTGTGTTTTATGAATATAATAACTTGGCTGTAACTTTTACTAAATATGGCGGTATATGTTGCGCTTATACACAATTTGTGCTACGATATAAACAGATGTTTGGATTAGGAGTTTTATCGTGGGAAAAAGATCACAAAAGAAAACACAGCTCTCATCTAAAGGAAAACCGAAGAGTTCAAATAAGGTTTCTACCCCAAATGACTCTTCGAAGTCCTCTACTTTATCGTTGGTGGAAATTGGCTGCATTGTTTTGGCGTTTGCATTTGGCAGCTTTATTTTAGGACTCTGCTTTTACCAATTTTGGGCAAATATAATTTTGTCTATATCAGGTGTATCTATAATACTCAGTAAATTTATCCCTCCATTAGATTTTTTGGACCGCCTTATTAAAAACAAAAAGACCAATCAAGTAGTGTACTTTGCCATAGCTGGTATTGCTATAGGAACCGTTCTTACCGTTTCACTGCGCCCTGTAATATTGTCGGATGGAGATGATGTTTCCACTTTACCTCCGGAAGTTGAAGAATTTTTCTCAGATACTGCATATAGCGAAACTGATGCGCCGGTTGCTCCAGATGATATTCTTGGGAATATGCCCATTGACAGTCTTAGAGATGATACTGACATTGCAAATCCAGAAGTTATAATTTCTGCAGCCAATAATTATATAGCCGCAGAAAAGTTCTCCCCCTCCGAAACAGTCGATGCTTTGATTGCTGCCATCGATCCTGGATTGCCTGTTATAATGCCAAAGCGCACGGTACAAACTAAACAGGACTGTATAGAAGCCGTATATAACAAAATAAAAAACAATCTTGGAATCGAAAATCAACCTGCGGACGCAACTGTAAATGGAAATGTGGAATTCGCTAAGCTGACCTCTGCTGCAAATGATCTTGAAGCTTCAGGAGATATCGTTATAACTCTGGACGTCCTCAAGAAAATCACGCAAGCACGGGAAGATGCCAATGCCATAATTTCTACCAGTGGTATTCGGAGCCGATTATCTGACAATTACCACCAGTTAGCGCGCTTTTATAGGCAGCAGGAGATGTGGGAGGATGCCTACTCTTATTATCTGAATGCTATCAGCATGAACGCTCAATACCTGCACCTACACACCGCAATAGACGATGATTTTTATGCACACTTTTATAGAATCGCGTTACTTTACCAATGCATTGGCGACATCCCTGCACTTGATCTGGCATACCGTTTAGAAGCTTACTATCTCTCCGCCTGTTTTTTTGAGACAGCAAGTCGAAATGCTTATGAGGGAAAATATGCGGATTATGGATTCTTAAGTAGCTACTATGCTGGTATGGTCAATCATAAGCTACTTATTCTTGAAATGAGTAATAAAAACAGCAATGCCAGCTATTACGCTGTGGATGCATATGCATATTATTTAAAGTCATTAGACTTTACGGAATATCGGAAGCAGCGTTCATTCCAATACCAATTCCTTTCGCAAATCTGCGAGCGTGCTATGCAATGCATCCAGCAATACGGACGTGTAGATGGTATGCTAAACTATCAACAGTACAAAGAGAAATCTTCCGAATATCGATCATTGTCGAGATAACCTGTTTTGGTTATTGGGGTCGTCAAGACTTTTATACTTTCAGGACCACGGCGGAAAAAACGGCAAGTCTGCCGTTCTTTCCACTGTGGTCTTATCTTATAGGACCCGCACGATCTGCTCCCACAGCAGGATGTGCCTTTCATCAATGGCTCGGTTGTCATGATAATGGCCGAACGATTCATTTGAAGTCCTCCTTTTTGATTTTGGTAATGAAAACACCCGAGCCCGTTTGTCAAATGGGCTCGGGTGTTCTCACTACACACTTCTATCGTTATTACTATGCCGCCTTACATTTAGTCTCGTTGGGTATCTTCTATCTCTATTTTGCTCGAAAAATGTTCAACTTGGTTATTTTTTCTTCCACTGCAAGATGCAGGAAAACGGAGACCGAAGCGATCCTTGGAAA
>CAKVCR010000404.1 GCA_934725835.1 uncultured Odoribacter sp. | reverse complement strand
AGGGATTCGAACCCCCGGTAGCTTGCACTACAACGGTTTTCAAGACCGCCGCATTCGACCACTCTGCCATCTCTCCATTGTGGGTGCAAAGATATATATTTTTTCTCGATTACAAAAGAAATGACGCTTTTTTCTGATTATTTTTCTTTGTAAATGTAATTCAAGAGTAAATAACCGCATATACCGGCAAATAGAGAACCGCTGATGATACCCATTTTGGCCTGATTAAGCAGTGTTACGCCTACTTCTGGTACATTGGCATACGATAAGTTGGCGATAAAAAGCGAAACGGTAAAGCCAATTCCTCCTAACATGGAGACTCCAAAAAGGCTGCGTTTGCTCATGTGGTCGGGCATGTGCAGTAAATGAAATCTGATGGGTAACCAGGCAAATGTGAAAATACCGATTAGTTTCCCGACAACCAAAGCAATGAATACACTGATGGTCACGCCGTGCAAATCTGCTATTCCGAAGTGCTGAAAAGAAATGCTGGCATTCGCAAAGGCAAATAGCGGCATCACCACGTAGTTGACCAAAGGCTGTAAGTTGTCCGAGAGTGATTGCAGAGGACTGATTACTTTGTCTGAAGCCGACTCTACATGTCGTAGAATTGAGCGTTCCCAGTTGCCGAGCATGTACTGCGTATGGCTCATTTCCGTGGTCTCTGGTAGTTTCTTCATACATTCACGAATTTCTCCGACGTAGCGGGAAATGTTGAATTTCGGTCGCGCAGGTACGGTGAAGGCTACGATAACTCCGGCGATTGTCGGGTGGATACCGGAATGCAGGAACAAATACCATACGACCAGACCGAAGGCTATGTAGAATAGTTTGCTGTTCATTCCTAAGCGTCCTCCCAAATAAAGGAGGAAGATGACGGGCAATGACCACAACAAGTAGGAATAAACTAGATTGCTGCTGTAGAAGGCGCCGATGACAATAATACCGCCTATATCGTCAACCACGGCAAAAGCGGTAAGGAATATTTTTAAGCTCAATGGTATCTTTTTTCCCAATAAGGAGAGCACACCCAGTGAAAAGGCGATATCCGTAGCCATGGGGATGGCGGCTCCTCGGCTGGCGACACCTTCAGGACAGATGAGGGAAAATATGATAATAGGGACTATCATACCGCCGCAGGCTGCAATGACTGGCAATAATGCTTTGCGGACACTGGAGAGTTCTCCCACCAACAATTCGCGTTTGATTTCCAGACCGACAGAGAAAAAGAATATGACCATCAAAGCGTCATTGATTAATGACATGAAGTTCATATTACTGCCGTGGAAATGAAAGAGGTTGAAGCTACCTATTTTTAGTACCACCTCTTGGGCAAAGAATTCATTATAGGCATCCCGCAACGGCGAGTTGGCAATAATCATGGCAGCCAATGCTACAAAGAGCAGTACTGCTCCGCCGTTTACCTTACTACGGATAAAATGGCGTATGGAAGATTTAAATATTGCGTACATATTTATAAGTTATAGTGTTTAAACCAATCTGTGAACTTTTTGATGCCCTCTTCCAGTGAGGTTGAGGGAGTGTATCCGAAATCTGTTGCTAATTTTGTTGTGTCTGCCCAAGTTTGATAGACATCTCCAGGTTGCATTCCTGTAAATTCTTTGGAGGCTTCCTTGCCGAGGTTCTGTTCCAATAGGGAGATAAAATCCATTAACGACACTGGCGAGCCGTGCCCGATGTTGTAAACTACTGCCGGGACGCCGGGTGTGTCTTCGCGGGTGGATGCCGGATGAAATATAATATTGACAATGCCGTCAATGATGTCGTCTATATAGGTGAAGTCTCGCGATAGGTTGCCGTTGTTGAATACTTTGATAGGGCGACCTTCTGTGATGAAACTTGCAAAGAGGATAGGAGCCATGTCCGGACGCCCCCAAGGACCGTACACTGTGAAAAAACGCAGACCTACCGTCTGTATTTTATAGAGCCAGGAGTAGGTGTATGCCATCAGTTCGTTGCTTTTTTTAGTTGCAGCATAGAGACTGACAGGATGGTCTACCGGAGAGGCTTCTTTGAATGGCACCTCTTGTGTATTGCCATATACTGATGAGGAGGATGCATAGATTAATCGTTTACATTCCCCATGGCGACATTGTTCCAGAATATTCAAAAAACCTACGATATTGCTTTCGATATATGCTTCCGGATTGGTTAGGCTGTATCGTACTCCCGCCTGAGCTGCCAGATTGACGATGCAGTCAAATTGATTATCCGCAAAGAGTTGTGCCAAGGCATTTTTGTCGCATAAATCCATTTGCCGGAATCGATAGTCTGTATAGGTTGTTGAACGGCATTCCCGGTCGTATGCTTTGGTTTCTATACCACATTCTTTTAGAC
>CAKVCR010000403.1 GCA_934725835.1 uncultured Odoribacter sp. | reverse complement strand
GTAGGCGGCATGGGCATCAAATGCAAGGCTGTACCCAGTGACTGCATCGGCGTGCGCTATTACATCAATGATGATAGTGTGTACAGCAAAAACAATACCCTGTCATATAGCTGTGAAGCCGGTGTGTATGATGTAACCTGTGCTTATGTGGATATGTTTGGCGATGGTCCACCATCCGGGCAGTCGACCTGTACCGTAAAGACTGTTATTGATGAAAGTATGATTGCTGATGAAGCTATCAGCTCCGCCAAGCTGGATAAGATTGTGCAGAACAACATCAGTAATGCTACGGCCAACGCAAATACTGCGTTACAAAATAGTAATAACGCTTTAGTTAATGCAAATGCAGCGTTGAGTAATAGTAATATCACCGCTGATAAGTTAAAAAAAGATTATAGTACAACTACGCAGACGGAAACACTTATTGCTACACGTGTTGCTAACAGTTTGGGTAATTACAGTACCACAGAGCAGACCGCCACAATGATTAGCAACAGTATTGCTAATTTCAAGGACGGTACGCTTAGTAAGTACAGCACGACTAAGCAGACTGAAGCGCTCATCAGCTCGCAGGTAGCAAGCTATACTGACGGAAAACTGAGCAGTTACAGTACAATTGAGCAGACCAACACGGCAATCAGCAACATGGTTGTTAAGCTTAATAATGCGACTGATAAAAAATTAGAATCATACAGTACCACAGAGCAGACCGCCAACATGATTGCCGGCAGCATTGCTAATTTCAAGGACGATACGCTTAGTAAGTACAGCACGACTAAGCAGACTGAAGCGCTCATCAGCTCGCAGGTAGCAAGCTATACTGACGGAAAACTGAGCAGTTACAGTACAATTGAGCAGACCAACACGGCAATCAGCAACATGGTTGTTAAGCTTAATAATGCGACTGATAAAAAATTAGAATCATACAGTACAATCACGCAAACTCAGGATGCCATCAGCCTTGCGGTAAAAGATATCGACCTTGACGGCAATACGCTGGTCAGCAAAATCAACCTTGCTAATGGCGGCATCCTGCTTGACGGCAAACTCATCCATATCACCGGTCAGACTCTTTTTGATGACAATATTGTTACAAAAAAAATGCTGCAGGCAGGGAGCGTGGATGCAAGCAAGATTAATGTTGAGAGTCTGTCTGCAATAACCGCTAGGATTGGCGTGCTGAAAACTGCTGACACAGGAGCGAGGATGGAGCTAAGAGATAATTTGATATTGGTATATTATGCAAGCGGCAAGTTGGCCGTAAGGTTGGGGGTGTGGTAATTTGAATTTGTATGTATATATAATGATTACATTAATATCGTTTGCTATAGCAGTTGCACTTTGGAAACGAAAGAAGAAAAAAGAGGAAACCGATATGCCAGTAGGAATAGAAGTATATAACCAAGAGGGCAAAACAATATTTTCCACGGACATGATGTTCTGCCGTATTTTAGGAACATTTGAAGTTGATGGAACAAATTCAAGCATCACTGACGCAAATATAGCAAATCGAGATATATTTGTTGTGATTGCTGAATGTGAAAAACCAGAAAATAATTGCAGTAGTTTGCCAGTATTTACTTTTACAGGAAATACTATTTCGTGGGTTTACACGTCAACAGATTACAATGTAGCGAATATTGCTTTCAAAGGAAAATACTATTATGGAGTTATGGGGGCGAAATTATGAATGCTAATTTTAATGTTTTTACGGAAGATGGTAAGAATTTATTGCCATTGCACGAACAAGCTCCCATCCATTTGACGAGAAAATTAACCTTGATGAGCGACGGTGTTACTAAAAGTTGGATTGAAGGTAGCGATACGTGGGGCATTGAAGTTGCTTTAAAGAAAGGAGAAATTTTCGGTGCGATAGCTAACAATGGCAAAAGCACAGATTTAATGGTGGCTTTTTCTTTCACGCAAAGCAACGAACAATTCTGCTTTTTGCTGCTGAATGCGTTTGACTACAAAGAAGAAACTGACGAAGTAGTAATTCCACAAACGCTCATAGATGCTTTGGAGATTTACATATTCGGAGTGGATGATATACCAGCGTCGGAGAGCGGTACCGGGTTAGAAGTTTATTCAGAGGATGGGAAAGTGCTGTTTTCAAGCGCCTTTCCTCCGATGAATGCGTTAGGGAAATATGAAGGAAGCTACTGGGGGAAATTCACGCAGCCGCAAGGGAAGAGTGAAGATTTTAGTTTTGAAAACAGAACGAAAATAGCTGTTGTGTGTACCTGTGGAATCCAATACACATTTTTGGGGACTAACTATGTATATGAGACACGAAGTACAGCTAAATTTCCCGCCGCCAACAAAGTTACTCTCTCGGATACGGCGTTTCAGGGCGCATGT
>CAKVCR010000402.1 GCA_934725835.1 uncultured Odoribacter sp. | reverse complement strand
TGATAGTACTTTTGATAATATCGGATGGCTTTTGAATTTAGATAAAGCTATTAAAATAGACAAGACTTCTTCCCTAGATACCCTTCAGGAGGATTTATGCAAGAGTCTAAGTCTGCCAATAAAATCAGCAAAGCAATGGAATCCTCATAAAGATAATTTTTTGTCTGCACTTACCCTTATACCGAAACATGCAAAAGATGAAGGTAAAACTCCAAGACAAAAAGATGTTGAGTATAGCAATGAGGCAAAAGAGTATGACACACAACAATTTGTCAATATTGATAGAAAATGGTCTGAACCAGAAATTACATCCGTAATAGAATCTATACTTAGGATGCAGAAATTCAATGAGTATCAAGCTGAGTTTTTAGAAAAACTTGAATATCATAATAAATATGTGAAGAATCATTTTATAGATGATGAATTGCAAGACCTATTCTCACAATTATGCGATTCGGTTGCAAATTTAATGCTGTTTCTAGGAACATACTATACCCCTAGTCGATTTAATAAGAATTATGAATCTTTAGAGGGTGAAAATCAGAACGAAATAGATGAGAGAAAGAAACAAAGATTCTATGTCTGGCATGAGAGTCATGATTTATCCGATGATATATATATCGAACGTTATGCTATTATGGGCAGGGAATTTCCGTCTTTATGTAAAAATGTAAATTATTCATATGATGAAGAATGTATGTCTATATTGGAGGTTGTTACTTACTCGACTATCTGCTGCCCTTGCAGTTTCCTTGATGGTAAAGAACATTTTATTTTTTATTCCTTGCGCTAAATGCTTAATTGAACGTTATGGAGTTTGGATATTTGTATTAATACTAGTCGGTAGCTTAGTATATGCCTTTAGAATTCTATGGTGCAAACCCCATAATTTGTCTTTGGATTTAAACAAAGCCACCAAACTTTCAGTTTCTTTTGGTGATTTGTTTGATAAAGATGGTATAACGGTAATTCCTGTAAATGAGTATTTTGATACACATTTGGGAGATTGTATTGTTGCTCCTAATACAATTCATGGTTTATTCTTAAAGAAATATAAAGGACAAATATATCGAATCGCTTCAATGATTCGTAAAGAGTTGGAAAAAAAGGAGCCTTTATCAGGCAGATGTCGAGAACGTAATATGGTAAAAGACTTACCAGAAACATCTTATCCTCTTGGAACATGTATTAGGTTGATAATAGATAATAAAAAGTATTTATTAGTTGCTGTTACTCGTTTTAATGAGAATGAACATGTGGACATTAATTTGCCAGAATATCCTATTGTTATACAGAAACTTTTTTACGAAATGGAGCAGCTATCCGATGCAAACCCTGTTTATCTACCATTAATAGGAGGAGGACAAGCAGGAGTGAAGCTTACAAAGATGCAATTACTCAACACCATCATTCGTGCTGGTCAAAATTCAGAAGTATCGATTTATGGTGGTGTTCATGTAATCCTTTATGGGGATGAACTTAAAAAAGAAATAAATTTGAATATCATTGAGCATTTGTATAAATGCTGGAAAGGATTATAGTTTATGGTATATAGAACAAAAACATATTTAGCAGGTGAGTGGACTGGTGACTCTGATGCTATAGAGAAACTTTATCAATGGAATGAAGGTGACAAATGGTGTCTACATTTTGTTGATGCTCACGCAAATAGACAATGTTATGACACATCAAAACCTTGTACTATTAAAGATAGCTTACGTGACAGAATGAATAGGTCTAAGACATTTGTACTGGTTGTTGGTAGTTCAACTGCGACTGTAAGAAAAGGATCATGTGTATATCAAGATTACATAAACAAAGAGTACAACTATTTTTTGAGTCAATTTTATTGTCGTGTTGGTAAAACTTATAGTACACAGAGTTTCATTGAGTATGAGTGTCAGTTAGCATATAATGCTTATATAAAAGGTGAAATGAAAATAGTGGTTTTGTACAATTACGTAAGAGTTGACAAAAGTAAATGTCCTAAGATATTGCAGAATATAGGAAACCATGTTCCAATGAAATGTTGGAAAGATGGTCTTTGGGGAAATCGTTATATTGATTGGGATTATCCTTCGGTTAAAACTGCAATAATATAATCTATGAATAATAATAAAACTTTAGCAAAGAATACTCTAATGATGTACGTCAGAATGTTATTTCTTATGTTCATCAGTTTTTATACGAGTAGAGTTGTACTCCATGCTTTAGGTGAGGAGAATTTCGGTATTTATAATATAGTTGGTGGTATAGTAGTTCTATTTGCTTTTTTGAATGGTGCTATGACAACAGGTACCCAACGCCATATTTCTTATGAACTTGGGAAAAAAGATGGGAGCGTAAATAAAGTATATAGCGC
>CAKVCR010000401.1 GCA_934725835.1 uncultured Odoribacter sp. | reverse complement strand
AATCTGCTCACCTACAATTTGCATCTTCTGCTCCAATTTTCGGGGCAACTTTGTACCCATTGTATTCTTTGCCATATTTTCTTATTTAAGGTACAGAGCGACTACATCGATGACTCCGCCATAGTCAACCTATCATATAATATGCAAAGGTAATACTTTTTATTTATTTAATGATGTATTACACATAGAAAAAATGCACGTCTTGGCATAATTAACCATATACATAATCTATTTTGAGCAAAAACTTCCAAAAACCAAATGCTATAATATTATTTGTAAGCACCATGTACAACCATCAACAAACAATATGTTATTCGTTACAAACAATACAAATTGTTGACATTATCGGCGAAAACATCCCAGAATTTTGTACCTTTGTAACCAGATAGGAAACAGGTGAACTTCATTGAGGATAAAATATTTCCTCATAGTTCTGATTCATTGAGAAAAGAGTGTAATACAGCCTCAAAAACAAGTCTCAGAGGTCTCAAAAACAACTTTTCTATCGATTAAATTGCAATAATCTGTCATTCAGACAGCTATGTATGCTGTATCGTTATGTCAAAACAGCTGTTTGCGCAACCATTCGCCCATAAAGCGGTCATAGATTGTGTATCCGTCAGCGGTTTGATAGACCAATTCATTTTCAATCAGTTTTTTCAATGCTGACCTGACACTGCTTGCAGCTTTCAGTCTATGTTTACTAATAAAATCTCCTGCGAGTACTTCTTTGACGCAGCCTTCTTGGGCAATTGCTTTCAACAGACGCACATGGCCGGCAGAATATGCTTTCAACAAATCGGCATAAAAATAACTTTGTTCGGAAACGATCTGTTCCACCGCATACGACACCAAGCCTATTTCCACATTCCTGTTATAGCCATACAAACGGTTAAGCAGATTTTGTATATACCAAGTGTGACCGTCAAACTTATCATAAATTTCATCAAAGACTTTGCGTGGAAGTTCCAAATCGTGATTGGTAAAATGTTCCATTGCAAAACCGGCATACTCATCCCTATTGATTGTTCCGATAGTGAGCAGTTGGGTGCTTTGATAAAATGGACGCTTGGATGATGCGAACATCTCCTGCATAACATGCTGCTTGCTGCCAGCAAAGATAAAATTCACGTTAGGCAAAAACTGAATGTATGAACGCAACAGGGCTTCCACACCTTTTTCAGGATACTTGGCTATCTGTTGAAATTCATCAATAGCTATGTAGCAACGTTTTTCAGACGAGCTAAGATAATCAAAAATCTCTTTGAGCGTATTCTCTTCCTCAGCAGAAGATACATCCACCGTTACTTTGGGAGTACCTGTCATTTCATCAAAAGTGAATACCGGACGGCAACTGCGAATGAATTGCGAAATGCGATTTAATGCTTTTTGAGGCATAGAATCCAACTGTCCCAATACCGTATTGGCAAACAGTCGCACAAAATCTCCCAATGTCTGGGTGGAATATATATCCATATAGAGCGTGACGACGTCCGACTTCTGTTCTTTGAGCTGATAAAAAGCATGATGAGTCAATCCTGTTTTACCCATACGGCGTGGCGCAATCAATGTCACATTCCGTCCGTTGTGAAGGGCATCAAGAATAGTGGCAGTTTCCGCTTTGCGGTCACAGAAAAATTCCGGGCTATGATAGCCTGTTATCAGAAAAGGATTATTGGGCTTCATCTTATTGCATCTTTATCGTTACATAATCATCGTAACGCAAAATTAGCAATATAATTTAAAACAAACAACTCAATACTTCGGTAAATTTTTACCGAAAAATTAAAAGTTAAACAATAGAACCGGCAAAAGCTGGTTCAAAAACATAAAAGAGGTCATTGAAATGTTGTCAAAAACGAATGGTTAAGCATGAAGAAATGTGCTGAAAAAAGTGGAATAACCTGCTGATTATAAAGGTAAAATGTATCGCATAATTCGTTGTTTTTTTAGTAAATTAGAAGCTAACCATTCATCTAATTATGGCTAAAGAAACACTCCTTATGCAATACCAATTCGAGTGCCTGTCGGCTCTCAAATCAGTAGCGAATATACATAAACCTTTTGAAAAAACGTTCATGGACACCATGAAATTATTCATGGCCATCCCTGATCGTATAAACTTCCTCCAATTGGGTAGGTATGGATGTTTTTCGGAACAGACATACCGTAACCTTTTTAAGAATGAAACATTCGACTGATTTGCGTTCAACGATTCTATCATCAGCAAGCATCTCACAGGTAAAAGAAAAGCCATCGCCATCGATCCTTCCTATATCCCCAAGTCCGGTCATAAGACACCTTGGATAGGTTACTTCTGGTCTGGTTGTGCAGGAGAGTACAAGCGTGGATTGGAAATCATGGGCATCG
>CAKVCR010000400.1 GCA_934725835.1 uncultured Odoribacter sp. | reverse complement strand
GACATGGAGTGGAAGTACCTCTTTCAATGGTGATTAAAGAGACTAAAAGCGAGGATTTTAAAAAATTGTTTTCTGGAAGCGGGGGGGATTATTATCCAATTCCGTTGGATGTGAAAGACGGGGAGGAAAAACAGGTGATGGAAACTGTAGAGAAAGTGGTGAAGGCAGATGGAGATTTTTTTGTAGCGTTTACCGGTGAGTATTTTTCTAGTAGGGAGACAATCAAAGAATTGATTGTCATCCTGTTGGTTGCGATTTCACTGTTGTATTTTATTCTGGCAGCTCAGTTTGAAAGTGTTGTACAACCTCTGATAATCCTTTCTGAGATTGTGGTGGATATCTTTTTTGTTTTACTGGGATTATGGGTGTTCGGCGAGAGTCTGAATATTATGTCTATGATTGGATTGGTGGTGATGTGCGGTATTATTATCAATGATTCGATTTTGAAGGTAGATACGATTAACCGTCTGCGTAAGAGTGGTATGTCGTTGGTCAAGGCTGTTTTTGTGGGAGGACACAGCCGTTTGAAGCCGATTGTCATGACTTCATTGACTACGATTTTGGCAATCGTTCCGTTTTTAAATCGTGTGGATATGGGTTCTGATTTGCAGTATCCGTTGTCTCTTACGATTATTATCGGTATGACAGCAGGTACGTGTGTCAGTCTGTTTTTTATACCGCTGTTATATTGTATCATTTATCATAAACGTTCGGGAAATGGAAAATGATGCTGCTCGGAAGGGATGGTTGGAACGTATCCCTAGCTTTTCTCTGATTCTTATTATGGTGGTGTTGATGGTGGTTGGAGTGTCATTGATGCCTTTGTTGCGTTTGGCATATCAGCCTTCACCGGAGCAGGGAAAACGGTTGTCTGTGTCGTTTTCATGGCCGGGAGCTTCACAACGGGTCATCGAACAGGAGATTACATCCAAGGTAGAAGGTGTGGTATCTTCGGTCGCAGGGGTAGAGAAAACTTCGTCTGTGTCTTCTTCGGGAGGTGGGCATGTACTTGTTGAGTTGAAGAAGAATGCCAATGTTTCGTCAGTGCGCTTTGAAATTGCAGCCCGCCTGAAACAGATGGCAGAAAAGTTGCCGGAAGGTGCCGGTCAGTTGTATTTATACGGTGGAGAGGTGGGGCGTTCGCTCAGACAGGATAAGCGGCATGTTTTGTCCTATATCATCAATGCTGATATGGATCCTGCTAATATTCAGGATTATGCAGAACGGAATATCAAGCCATTCCTTTCGCAAATCGATTATGTCAGGGAGGTGTTAGTGTCGGGAGCAGTGCCGATTTATCTGGATATCATGTATAATCCGGTGGAGTTGATGAATTATGGATTGAGCCCTGGCGCAATTGCAGCGGGACTCCGGAATTTTCTAGGGAAACGCTATATTGTAGGGGATGCCGAGCGTACAGGGAAGGATGGAATCAAGGAGCGGATTACGCTTTTGCTGGAAACGGAACCGTTGACAGAAGACATTGCCAAAGTGCCTCTGACGGCAGTTAACGGCAAGATAATTTATTTGGGGGATGTGGCAGTATTCAATTATAAAAAGAGGCAGGAGACCAGTTTTTACCGTATCAATGGACTCAATACGGTGAATCTGAATATTTATGTTGATGCAGAGACTAATATTATTAAGGCTTCAAGGGAGTTGCGAAACAAAATGGAGGAGATTCAAGCGAATCTGACAGACGGATTTTATATTACGTTGACTCAGGATAGTGCAAAGGAAATGAGAGAAGAGTTGGTAAAACTGGTGAAACGTACTTTCCTTTCGTTATTGATTTTGTTTGTATTTGTCTGGTTGGTGAGCCGGAGTAGACGGTATCTGGCAATAATTGCTGTTTCGCTGTTGGCAAATATTCTAATAGCAGTCATTTTTTATTATTTGTTCAATATTGAGTTAAATCTGATTTCACTGGCAGGGGTGGCAGTGTCATTCGGTATTATGATTGATACGGTGATTGTGATGGTAGACCATTATAGTTATTATCATAATCGCAGTGCATTCATTGCTATATTGGCGGCTTTGCTGACAACTATTGGTTCGCTGGTAATTGTGTTTTTTATGCCTGATTATGTTAAGGGGGCATTGAATCATTTTTCTGCCATTATTATCATTAATTTGTCTGTTGCTTTGTTGGTGTCACTCTTTTTTGTACCAGCTTTGATTGACAGAAGCGGATTGGATAAGAAAATGACCGAAAAAAAACCTCGCCGGTTGAGAAAGATTGTCCGATGGAATAGGTTTTATGAGACTTACATATTGTTTACCCAAAAGCGTAAGTGGATTTATTTTACCATTTTTGTGTTGGCATTCGGACTTCCTCTTCATTTACTTCCGGCAAAATTGGGACAACAGTCACTTTA
>CAKVCR010000399.1 GCA_934725835.1 uncultured Odoribacter sp. | reverse complement strand
CGTCATAGTAGTCATTGAGCGAGTCAATACCGTAGACTTTTATACCCTTTTCTAATAAGGTACGGGACAAATGGTAACCGATGAAGCCGGCACTGCCTGTGACTAGTACTTGCATAAGTAGTATTTTTTTGGAATCCAAAAATATATATTTTATCGTAAAAACAGAAGTCTCCGTATAAAAATAACGGAGACTTCATTACTAACCCTAAACAGAAACAAACTATGAAATTGATTCACTCACAAATTTAGAAATTATTTGTTTATTTCCATTATGATATTCAACCAATAATAGTTAATAATATTTAATTATTTTAGCTGCTTATGATTCTAAGCGTAAATTGCTGTCAGATAGAACTATCGGTATTATCTGGTTGGCTAGATTCTTGTCGTATGGCAGTTGAACTTTGATATAATTGTCCGTAAAACCGCAAATATAGTTGCCTACTTTGCTATCTTCGAATAGCACCGGACGCATCATTCCTTCAAATTGATGGTAGAAAGCTGCATGTTTGCGTTCGGAAATTTGTAAAAGTTCAGTCACGCGATGATGTTTTTCTTCCTGAGACACGATGTATGGAATCTCCAGTGCTTTGGTCCCTTGGCGTTCGGAATAGGGGAATACATGAAGTTGTGAGATGGGCAGGCTCTCGATGAAGTCGCGTGCATCTTCAAAATATTCTCTGGTTTCTCCCCGCATGCCTACAATGGTATCCACCCCGATAAAAGCATCCGGTATCATTTCTTTGATTCTGTGCATTTTGCCGGCAAACAGCTCGCGGTCGTAACGGCGGCGCATCAATTTGAGTACCTCATTGTTCCCGCTTTGGAGAGGGACGTGAAAATGTGGCATGAAATGATGTGAACCTGCAACAAAATCAATGATTTCATCTGTCAGCAGATTAGGCTCTATAGAGGAAATGCGGTAACGCCCTATTTCATCCATTTGGTCCAGGCGGTGGAGTAAGTGAAGAAAATCCTCATCTGTGCCTCTCCCGAAATCTCCGGTATTGACTCCGGTGAGGATGATTTCTTTGATTCCTTTGGCGGCGACATCGCGAATGGCTTGCAGCACCTGTGGTACAGAAGCGCTGCGGCTTCGCCCACGGGCATACGGGATGGTACAGTAAGTGCAGAAGTAGTTGCATCCGTCTTGTATTTTCAGAAAGCAGCGAGTTCGGTCGCCGAATGAATAGGCAAGGTCGAAGTCGGCTAGTTTGAATATATCGCAAGAATGCGGTTCTTGGTGTTCCGTCTCTTCCAAATGGCGCAAATAGTGCTCTACATTGAACTTGTCATTGGCTCCCAGCACGAGACTGACGCCTTCTATGTCCATGATTTCTTTGGCACGTAATTGTGCATAACAGCCGACCACCACAATGTAGGCTCCGGGGTTGTGGGAGATGATTTTACGTATCAGCTGACGTCCTTTCTTTTCTGCCATGTCTGTGACACTGCAGGTGTTGACGACAAAAATGTCGGCATGTTCTTTCTCTCCGACGGTCTCTGTCCCTGCTTTTTCAAGGCTGTGTTTGATAGTGGAGGTCTCTGAAAAATTCAATTTACACCCTAAAGTGATATAGGCTACTTTCTTCCCGGCGATGTCCATATTGTCTATTTTAAGCTTCGTGGTGGCAAAATTAATAATTTGGCTTGTATTTTGCTATCTTTGCCGAATAAACAGTTGGGAATTATGAAATACTATATGATTGTCGGTGAGGCTTCAGGTGATTTGCATGCCTCGAATTTGATAAAAGGATTGAAGCAGGAGGACGCTGACGCACAGGTGCGTGGGTGGGGGGGCGATTTGATGCGTGGGGCTGGAGCAGAGATAGTCCGCCACTATAAGGATACTGCAATCATGGGCTTTATCAATGTAGTGAGGAAATTAGGCACTTTGCGCGATAATATCCGTTATTGTTGCGAAGATATCCGTGACTGGCAGCCGGATGTCGTGATTCTGGTAGATTATGCCGGATTTAATTTACGCATCGCACGTTTTGCTAAAAGAATAGGTTTGAAAGTGTTTTATTATATTTCTCCCAAACTGTGGGCTTGGAATACCGGTCGCGTAAAGAAAATCAAGAAGTATGTAGACCGTATGTATACTATCTTTCCTTTTGAGACAGAGTTTTATCAGCGTTATAATTATCCGGTCTACTATGGAGGAAATCCCTTGGTGGACGCCATTAATGCACGTCCATGTAAAGAGGAGACTTTCCAGGAGTTTATTCGCATTAATGATTTGCCCGATAAGCCTATTATTGCTTTGTTGGCAGGCAGTCGCAAGCAGGAATTGAAGTATGTGTTGCCGACGATGTTGAAGATGATAGAGCATTTCTCGGAATATCAGTTTGTGATTGCAGGAGCCCCTTCCATGACGGATGAGGATTATGC
>CAKVCR010000398.1 GCA_934725835.1 uncultured Odoribacter sp. | reverse complement strand
GAAAGGGCGTATATGTCCGGGCTCACGCAAAGTCCTTGAAGAAAGCCAAGGCAAAGCTGAAAGAGCTGACTTCCCGCTTATCCGGCAGAAATGTCCGGGTGGTGATGCAGAAGGTAAAGGTCTACATCCGGGGCTGGCTTGGTTACTTCGGGATTGCGAGCATGAAGATAACGATGCAAAGATGGGATGAATGGCTGCGGAGAAGATTCCGTTCGTACATATGGAAACAGTGGAAACTTCCCAGGACGAGAGTAAAGAACCTGATGAAATTGGGAATGCCGCAGTGGCAGGCTCACCGGAACGGGAACTCTCGAAAAGGGTTTTGGGCAATTGCCGGAAGCGGTATTCTTACAAAGACCATTACGAACAAGAGACTCGCAGAAGCCGGATACTTTGAAATCCAGAACTACTACGAGTCTCTGCACTTATGCGATTGAACCGCCGTGTACCGAACGGTACGCACGGTGGTGTGAGAGGTCGGGGCTATGCAGCCTCTCCTACTCGATTACATTTAGCTCGTTTGCTTTCAGATGTTTATAGTTGCATAACATCAATATGGGTTTTAGTATCGCTTTTAGGGAAATCAAGGAAGCTAAACATTGTAGAGCAGTTTATTATGAGCAAGAAAAAGTATCACAACAAGAGAATTCTAATTGCGACATGATTCACAAATTGTTCTTGCTATTATTCCTTAATATGATACAATAAACACATTGGAGGGGATGAATCGTGGCAAATAAAAGAAAGAATATCCAATTTGACCACTTTAGACCGTATTACTCGTATGTAGACAAAAATAATGTGCCCCAAGATAAATTGTTTGATTTAGCTCCGCTGTTATCTGAAGTATCTACAAAAACTTCTTCGGAGACAAAGAAAACTGTTTCCGGGGATATACATATGTTTCATGTTTGCAAATATGACAAAGAGCTACATGTGTGGGAAATCCAACTTCTCCATTTAAGGGAAAAGATGCTTCCCGGTATTGCAGATGATGATGGTGCTTTCCAGCTCATTCAGTTGGAAGACAATCAATACCCTGCTGAATCTACAACGATATTATACGATGAGAAGAACTTCACCTTGTATATGCAACGTAATGTGTACGGTACTACCATCAGGGCATTAGAACAATACATACAATTGCTTTTACCTGAGGGGCACCTTGTTTTGCTTAAACCAATTCTATGCGGCTCCCGAATAAAAAAGATATCTGAGAGTAGTCTTTACAGAAAGCTTATTCTCGTCGCCGATAGAGAACAGTTAGTCGATGATGATGTCAACACTTCTTTAGGAGGTATTCTTAGTCAATTTGGAAAATATCAGGGAAAAATAGTAAGAGCAGAGCTCGGTTTTGGCCGACAGAGGGCTGGCCGTTTAGATTCCATAGCAACAACTAAGCTGATTCGCGAAGCATATGATTATCCGGGGACAAGTAGCCTCAAAGTTACGACTGCCCAAGATGAGGATACAGCCTTTGAAATCATAAATCTTCTGGATGATCGTGACAAGTTTTTGATTCCTGTTGAGTATTCCAGAAACAATCCGATTACACATGAACGGTTATACCGAATGTGTTTGGCGGAGTATAAAGTCAAACAGGGGTTAATCTAGTTTAGGGAGAGGAATCACATGCAAAAGTTTTCCAGATTTTTAGTGGTAGTACCAATTTTGATTACCCTAATAGCATGGATATTGACAAATTCTCTAAACATATATTCCATAACCTTTCAACGCTTAGAATTTCTTTTAAACGCAATAATTTCATCGTCTGCGACAATTTCAGGATTTATTTTGGCAGCTGTGACAATTCTTGTTGGCGCAACTGCCAGCCCAATTATGGAAGAAATTAGGAAGAAGAAAGGGCTACAGGAATTGCGTTGGAGATATACGGAGTCTCTTGTATTTGGATTGGTTGTAATAGTGTATTTCACTTTTTTAGGAGCGATTACTGACAAAAGTAACTGTATAACATTAGACCATTTATCATTCAGCGCAGCATTGCTGCTTGGGTATTTGAGTAGTATTATCTCTACGTGTTACTATCTATTATCGATTATCGGGGAGCTCTATTACGATATTCCCCAGGAAAATGGGCAGGCATCATCTCCAGAAGGGAAATTTAGATTCAATTCAAAAAATGAGTCGTAGCGGATCACGGTTCTAATTTTTAGTTTCGTACGGGTAGGCCTTTCTAGCATTGAAAAGATGAACGGGATCATTCGTGCATTAGTGGTACATAAAATGATTAGAAAATATGCTGAGTTCTGCCTGAATTCGTTGGAACATTTCATTTAGTATAAAAATTCATGTAGCAGACAACTGGCAAGCAATGCCTTCGTATATACAAAGGCACAAAACCAGGCATTTCCACTCTTTCGGAAATGCCTGGTTTTTG
>CAKVCR010000397.1 GCA_934725835.1 uncultured Odoribacter sp. | reverse complement strand
ATGGTGTTTCTTATCGTAATGCAGGAGTTCCTTATTTCTTAAATACAACAGATACTTGTTCTGGGGAAACAAATGATGATGGGGAATATACTTGGACTCAACTTCATTATCATACAGAATCAGACAATACGGATACGTATAGTGAAAAGGTGATGAAAGCTAATATTGCCGTATTTGGAAGTATGGCTATCGCAATTGATCAGCTTCCTGCTATGAATTTAAATATGCAGGCAACGATTGATGATTTAACGGAAAGCTTCAATGAAGATCTCGCAAAAGAAGCAGGCGTATCTAAAAAGGATTGGGATAAAGCTTTAGCTGTATTCCAAAAAGAAGTGGATGCATTGAACAAAGAGGGTCAAGATATCAATGATCGTTATATTGATGCTGTTTCAAATAAAAAGAATGTAACATCAATTCAAGAAGAAGGAAAAGCCTACAATAAAAAAGTATTAGAACTATTTAAATATGTGCAGGATAATTTTGTAGGAATCGTATTCTCAAGTGATGTTGTGATGAAGCATGTGGGATATCAGAACAACATTGAATATATGGATGAAATCATTAAAGATTTGAAAAAGGATAAAGTGAGCGATGCACTCGACGTAGCTTATCAATTAAATGGATTGTGCGAATATAATTACTACTTATTCTCTGCCAATGCTGCCGCAAAGGTTGATGCACATGCAGATAAAGCAGTTGAAAACAATAAGTGGTGGGGTAACGATAAGGGTTACTACTTCACAAACACAAAAAACGCCACTTCATCTTTATTAAATAAAGAAGATGGGGATGACGTGAGTGAAGAAATCAATGCGTATGAAAGTGCCAGAACACAACAATTAGGTTACTATAAAGAAGTACTTGAAAAAGAAATCTTGGCGATGAACAAGATTGGTAAATAATTCTATAAGCTTGGCTAGATGCCAGGCTTTTCTTATATGATTTAATTGTGACAAAATACTTGAAATGTATTATATTTGTATAAGATATAGGAAGGGGTTAAAATGGCTAAAGTATATGGAAATAATGCGCATAATGGTAATGCACAATTAAAAAGAGAATATGATGAAAAGGCATCAGCTGCCAAAAGAAGAATGAGAATAGGGATTGTCATATCTGTGACAGGTTTTATATTGTATGTTCAATCTATGTATCTCTATGGAAATATGTTTGTTCTAGGCATTCCAATGTTTATTCTAGGTAATATAATAGCAGTCTTTTCATCGATGAAATATGAGAAGTATAAAGGTAAGGCAGATGCATTGAATATTGGTATTCAAGGTGAAGAGGTTATTACTTCTACATTAACATCCTTACCCGATGAGTATATGATCTTTAATAATGTGGCATTGAATTATAATGGGCAGCTTACAGAAATTGATTGTATTGTATTAAGTTGTTTTGGAATTTGGGTTGTAGAAGTAAAAAGCTATAAGGGCGTTATCCACGGACTTGCCGCTAATGAGATGTGGTCACGTATTAAAACGAGTAAGTCTGGAAAAGAATATGATAGTGAAATTAAGAATCCTTTAAAGCAGGTGGAAAGACAAGTTCAAATCTTATCGAATGTTTTGTATAGAAAAGGAATTCGTACAACAGCACAAGGCTATGTCGTATTTCCGGTTGCTGAAAATGTGAATGTAGATTCAGATAAAGTGTTCTTAAACAGCAGCCAATTAAAACGCGAGATTCTATCTTACAATCAGGTTGTATTGCCAAAGGATAGAGTGGAAACAATTAGGGATGTATTAACACAGCTATAATATTTTGGGAAACATTTAGTTTGTTTCCTTTTTTTCTTGTGACAAAACGCATAAATTGTACTATATTCTTATAAGAATGGGGGATATGAAAATGGCAGAACAATATGGGGATAATGTATCTAATCGAAATGAACAATTAAAAAATGAGTATGAAAGAAAGATGAAAGCCAGTAAAGTGCCTAGCAGAATTGTGTTAGTGTTTTTACTTATATATATTGCTTATTTTTTTGTTGGACCATATAGTGGTTATTGGTTTTTCTATGATCCTGTTTTGTTTGTAGGCATATGCTTAATCTTGATTATAATTTACGCTTTATTGCGTGCTGTTGCTCAGACAAATATCAATGCATATCAAGAACAATTGGATTGGTTGAATGTAGAGATTCAAGTTGGAGAAGTACTCGCATCAACATTAAAGGCATTGCCGGATGATTATATGATTTTTAATAATGTGGCATTAAATTATAATGGAGAATTAACAGAAATTGATTCAATCATTTTAAGTTGTCATGGCATTTTTGTCGTAGATGTTAAAAACTATAAGGGCGTGTTGTTTGGACTTGAATCGGATGATGTGTGGTCACGCACAAAGACAAGTAAGGCTGATAAAAGCTATGATGGTGCAATTAAGAATCCTGTAAAGC
>CAKVCR010000396.1 GCA_934725835.1 uncultured Odoribacter sp. | reverse complement strand
TTTGCAGATTTTCGCAGTATCCAAAGGCTTCATATTTCAGCGTCTGCAAATTCGATGGCAGCTTTATGCTCGTCAAATCATCACAGCCTGAGAATGCGCCGTAACTTATCTCTATCAGGCTCTCCGGAAATTCTATCGTCCCTAAATTGATGCAGTTTTGGAATGCATATTGCCCTATGCTTGTTAACACATCGGGCAGGTTTATTTCCGTAAGGTTCTTACAGCGGTAAAATGCATAGTTACTTATTGTCGTCAAACCGCTACCTATCTTCACGCTCTGTATGCTGCTGTCAGCAAACGCACAGGTTAATATTTTAGTTACCGTATCAGGTATCTCTATGCTCTCAATTCCCGTACAGCCTGCAAACAAACCTGCCGGTATATTCGTTATCCCGTCTGCAAATGTTACGCTTTTCAGCTTCCC
This sequence comes from uncultured Odoribacter sp., assembly GCA_934725835.1. Lineage (GTDB taxonomy): Bacteria > Bacteroidota > Bacteroidia > Bacteroidales > Marinifilaceae > Odoribacter. The sequence continues at coordinate 1,996 of CAKVCR010000396.1, read as the reverse complement.
GCAGCCATCAAACGGGCCAATATAATGAGCTCCGTTAAAGTAGCTACCATCAATTATCGTTTTGGGTATCCATACATTTTGCAGATTTTCGCAGTATCCAAAGGCTTCATATTTCAGCGTCTGCAAATTCGATGGCAGCTTTATGCTCGTCAAACCATCACAGCCTGAGAATGCACCGTAACTTATCTCTATCAGGCTCTCCGGAAATTCTATCGTCCCTAAATTGATGCAGTCTCGGAACGCTTCGTAACCTATACTCGTCAGTGTCTCGGGAAAATGCAAAAATCTGAGGTTTGTGTTGCCTTTGAATGCGGAGCTTCCTATTCCAACAACGGTATAACCGTCGATGGTCTGAGGAACGGATAGAGAGCGTGCGTTGCCGTTATACTCGGTTATCGTTGCGTTCTTATAATCATCAAGGGTATATGTGTAGAGCGTCTTGGGTTTTCCGTTGCGGTCATAGCCCACGCTGCCGCTGCCGCCGCTCCAGCCGCTGGACATATACGACGAATCACTCGGCGTATGGTAGCCGCTGAAGCCGTTGCCGTCAAACCAAGCGCTGACATTCCCTCGTGTACAGTCCGAGACAAGCTTACCGTCCTCATAATGGTGACATATGCGGATAGGGCTGTTTTTCTCGCTGAAAATCGTGTATTTTAAATCAAAGCTGTTTTTGAAGCTCAAGAGCTTTACCGAGCCTGTAGCACCGCACTCGGCATAAAGGTACGCCGCAAAATGCGTGCACCTTTTCGGCGAGGCGCTGTCGCTGTAGGTCGCAGATTTCAGCTTTGCCTCCATGCCGACCTTGCCGTATATGTATACATTGAACACGGGCAGCTCGGTTATACCGGCCTTGGCCTGTATGCCCGCTCTTGCGGTTGCTTCGATCTCAATGCTGAATGACTTCGCCTCAAATGACTTGGTCATCTGAACGCCGTCTTTTACAGAAACGGACAGGCCGCGCTCTTCGTGGCTGCTTTGTACGCTTTTTATCGAGCCGGACAGCTCCATGTCAAAGGTGACGGAAAATCCGCCGACACCGGGTACGCCCCAATAGAACAGCTTGATGTCATTCAGGCTCTTTACGCCGCTGACCTCGCCTTTCAGCGTATAGGTCACATCAACATCGTAAGCCAGACTTACAAGCGCTTTACCCTTGGCCAAGTTGATGTTGTACTTGATCACCGGGTTCTTGATCTTGCCGCTGATAGTTCCCTTAATAGAGGACGATATGGTAACATCGTGCTTAAAGCTCAGCGAAATATTCTTCGGCTTGATAGTGCCTCCGATTGCCCGCCTCTGTGCAGCCTTTGCCATATCGTATGTCTCATACGCCTTCTCGGTCTCCTCGACATAATAAGACAAATCGGTACCTTCAAGCGCTTCTACCTGATCAAGCTCGGCAGTGACAACGCCCTGCGCATCTATTGCAGCAAATGCGTCGTCCGTCGGTGTCCCCTGTACGGTCGTGATGTTGCCGCTGACGCTCACGGAGTTGGCAACAAACGCCTGTGGGATTCCGTTTATATACACGGCAAACATCTGACCGGCAGCAATAGTCTTAGGGCTGTCTGTTATGGTCACCGTATCATCGCTGACGCCGACGGTCGTCCCTTCTGGAATGACGATTACATCTTTTTCAAATGTATAGGTGCTGTCATAGTTCTCGTTGACGGTATTGCCGGAAAGAACAGTGGATGCGTCCTTCAGCATGGCTTCCGATTCTGCCACAGTCAAAGCCTGCTGCGGCAGAAAGCTGCCGTTTTCAAGCGCAAACCAGCCTCGGTTTACGGCTACCTGAATGTCATCGGGATAGTCGACCGTTTCATACTCTGAGTATGTATACTGCTTGTCCTCCCCTAGCTGGAAACCTAGGCAGAAGTTTAGTGCCTGAGCCGCAAACTCTCGTGTCGCAGGTTCGTTCGGCTCAAACGCTTCGCCGGCTGGCGTGTCGATAACGCCAAACTCGGCAGCGACCAAGATATCCCTGTAATAG
>CAKVCR010000395.1 GCA_934725835.1 uncultured Odoribacter sp. | reverse complement strand
GTTTTGAATACAATACCTTTACATCATTCTGCACGTCATTACAACTACAAAACAAAAAAAGGTAATCAATATATAAAATTGAAATTTCTCAAACATAAACTCACAAACCATTTTAATTAATCTCATTTTTCTCTAGAAGCAATATATATGACCTATCAAATTTTATAGAATATGGTTCTATCGTACATACAAGATAATTGTCACTACAGCCTATAACACTAAAATAACCGGCAGAATAACATTGATGAGACAGTATATCATCATAAATATATAAATACGAAGAGGACATTTTCTCATTTAAATCAATAATGTTAAAATACACTCGCTTATTATACGTGAAATATGAAAATATTTTATCTTGAAATTCCACACAATTTACATGAGCCCATATATAGTTACTTTCTCGACATTCTTCTATAAATTCCAATTCGTCACGCCCCATCTGTTTTAATTTTTTATCAGGAATAGAAAATTTATTAGGCTTAAAAAGTATCCTTTTCCTAATATCCAAAGAATCTTGATTATAGGCATATACTCCATCTAAAAATGTTTCATAAAAATACAAATTAGAATTTTTCATATAAAGATTATTATGCTGTCCTATGGATATTTTTTCAGCCAAATCCTTATCCAACTTCAAAAATTTATCACGGACTTTTAAATCTACATAATCATACCGATATAGTTTATATTCATCTTTGTTACAAAATCCCAAGTTTTTATAAAACATGTAGGACGTAGAATCAAGAATCTCAAAATCCGCTACAGATAAAACCTCTTCCGTAGGAATTGCAATTTGATTGTATAACTCTCCACCTGGATAAGAATATTGCTTTACTTCCATTCCATAATTACACAATACATCTATTGTATTTGTGTACCTGTTGAAACAAAAACTCTGAATATTTAAAATCTCATTTTGAGCTCGTCCATAACTTACAAATGATTTTATATACTTACCATTATTGTCAAATAAGTGCAAATCCTCATTTTTCGATTTACTCTGCACTAGTATGATGGAATCCATTATCTGAACCTCTACCAAATCAGATAAAAATAAACTATCAAATACTATTAATTTATGCAACTTGAATAAGTCACTTAATTTAAGGGTATCATTTTGAGGACTCAATTCAACCTCAATAGCCTTCTCGTCAATTTTGATATTGGAAGATTGTGGCGTACAATTCCATAACAAAAATAACATAAGCACTGTCTCTATATACGTTTTAGCCATAACAACAAAAAAAACGAGTATGCCAAATATAAAATCACATATACTACAACATTAACTTCCAATCAATATCTCGACCGTTCAGTTCAATTGACTAATTCAATAAATTTTATTGTAAACATAAAACCAATGGATATAAAATACAAGCACAAACTGTTCTTGTGCATATTCATTATCAATAAACTCACCCATACTCTTTCCATGTTTCCTAAAATACTTTTCCGCCAATTCTTGAGTGCATATACCTATCAATTCATCGCCATATTGCCATCTTGGAAAAAAGGGGATATCATAGCTATTGTCTTTAACAAGCCCAAACTCTGATTCTCCTTGAGATAGTGGAATAAAGCCATAATATCGTTTTGACTTATAAAAAAAACTTGGGATAAACATATCGGATAGCATAAATATATTTCCGGCAAAAGCATACGGTTCTTCAAAATAATTTAAATTATCGTTTTTCATTCCTGCCGGAATACCCATTTCTCCAAAATCCATCCGTAAAATCGGTTGCAAAGAATCATTATTCCATTTATACACAATATCATCATAAGATTCAAAAGCAAAAACTTCGAGTTCCTTATTCTTCACGAAAACTTTACCTCCACCCAAAACATTATTAAAGTCATCCCCCTTTTCTGGAAAAACAAAACTATTTATATACTCTCCTCTACTGCTTATATAAACGAATTTACCCTTTTCTGATGTCGGAGCTAAATTATATAATAAAAAACCTCCGTCAAGTGCTATAAAATCAGATGCAGGGAAATCAAATGCTATCGTTCCGATAGCATTTAGTTCCTTATCAAATCTGATGATTCGAGAAGTTGGCATATCAAGTACATACAAATTCTCTACATCCACAGACAAAGCAACCGGATTAATATATTCATTGGGACCATGTCCTCTTTTGGAAGCGGAAGCCAAACATTTACCACTATATATATCAAAAGAATATAGGGTTGCTGAAACCTCGTCTAACAAAAAAATTATATCACCAACCACACTAACGTCTTTCACCTGACCTATCATCTGGTTAGTATCCAATTGCAGCGGCAATAGCTTCACTTGAGAAAAACATTCATCAACCCAAAGCCCGTTATCGACAAATTTTTCAATTGTAAAAACCGGCAATTTTTTCAACTTATCTCCTCCATGATTACAGGAAAAAAGAAATGAGAACATTAAAAACAG
>CAKVCR010000394.1 GCA_934725835.1 uncultured Odoribacter sp. | reverse complement strand
TCCGTCCTTTTTTGGTTGTCACGACAATCACGCCATTGGCAGCTCTTGTTCCGTAAAGAGCGGTAGCAGAAGCATCCTTCAACACATCGATACGTTCGATATCCTGGGGATTGATACCTGCAATTGCATTACCTATCACGTTGATATAATCCGGATTGTTCAATTCCTGCGGGTCTACACGCACAGGGTCGGTCATGACAATTCCATCCAACACCCACAGAGGTTCACGGTTTCCCAACAAAGTTGAAGTTCCGCGAATACGAATCTTAGGAGTAGAACCTACCTCGCCCGAATTACTCATCAACAACAATTCAGGAATCTTTCCTTCCAAAGCGGCATCAATACTTGTCATACCTGCCACCAATATATCTTCGGCCTTTACAGAGGTAACAGCGCTTGTCGAATGGCGTTTGTCTATCTTTTGATATCCTGTCACCACCACTTCCTCCATCTCTGTAACATCCTCTTCCAGGACTATGTTTAAGACGGTTTCATTATTGTAAACCACCTCTTTGGTCTTCATTCCTATAAAAGAAAACACGACCTTCATGCCTTTCACGCTCGGAACTTCCAAAACATATTTTCCATCGGCATCCGTCACCGTTCCCCAATTTGTTTTAGCTATCTGCACCGTCACGCCGGGCAGAGGATTTCCATTTGCGTCAACTACACGACCGGACAATTTACCTACCTTCACATTGTCTTTCTGCTGTGCAGGTTTGATGACAACCATCCCCTCCAGACACTCAAAAGAATATGGCAACCCCTTTAATATCTGAGCCATGGCAGTATTCAACGAAGCATTGTTCACTTCCATTGTCAACTTAAACTTTTCGGCAATCTCCTCTTCATTGAAAACAAAATACACACCCGTCTGCTGCTTTATAGCCATAAATGCTTCGCGCAGGGTTGCATTTTCCAGTTTTAAATTCACAGTTTGCGACCAGGCACCTGCGTACACATTCATTGACAGGATGATTGTCAGAATGACAGTCAACCTCATTCCCAATGAAATTTTTCTTCCAACATTAAACCGTTGGAAAAATTCAGAAACATGTTCTTTTGTCATAAAATATTATATTAATCAGTTGTTAATAGGCAGTGGATTTAACTGCTATATTGTTTCCATCGACCATAAAACAGATATTGGTCGTTTTCTCTATCACTTTCAACGCATCGTTCAATACTCCGTATTTTTTCACCACACCTGTAAAACGCCGTGTTTTAAATTCAGGAGCAGAGAAAATAAAATTGACGCCATACCAACGGGACAATTGTGTCGCAATCTCTTCCAATGTCATGTTTTCGTATTCAAAAATCCCCCGAATCCAGGATATATAGACGGAAGCGGTAACAGGCTGTTTGGTAATTTCCCCGGAGTTTAAATCAACAGCCACCTGTTCATCAGGCAATAATTCTATTGACTGTCCATTCACTTCCACCATCACTTCTCCCTCTGCCAAAGTTGTCACCACCTTGTTGCTCTTCTCATAAGCCGCCATATTAAATTTAGTGCCCAACACATTAACATGCACATGATTGGCATGTACAACAAACGGATGGTCTTTATCTGATTTCACTTCAAAATACGCCTCCCCCTTCAAAATGACATTCCGCTTAGGACCGGCGAATGCCAGCGGGAAAGAGATCTCCGACTCGGAATTCAGCCAAACCTTCGTCCCGTCCGACAAAGTAAAATGATATTCTCCCGAAACAGGTACTTTAATAGTATGCCAAACGGATTCCTCCGTTTTCTGACGATTCGATTCATATTGCAAACCGACGGTTGAGTCGTTCTTAATCAATGCCCCCTGGTCCTGTACCTCCTTCAAATCGTCTCTTGTCAAATCCAGCTGAGTCCCGTTGGCCAAAACCAATGTAGCTTTTGTCGCCCCCGGCAGAATCTGTATCACCGTTTGCGGGATTTCATCCTTTGTCATCTTCCGGGACCATAAGTTGACACCGACACCCAAAATCAACAACACGGCAGCAGCCACAGCCACCCACCGCTGTCTGATACGCCTCGTTTTCCGTGCTTTCATGGTGGAAGACAACTTTATCCAGGCCCTACTATCATCAATGGTCTTCTCTCCGGCTGTCATGCGGTGCAATTTCACCAAACGAAGATATTTTTCAAACGTTTCCCGATTTTCAGGAGAAGCATCTATCCATTCCCGCAACTTCCTGCTATCAGCCTCGTTTAAACTACCGCGACAATAATCAATAATACAATTAAAAATATCACCCATATTGCAATCCCTTTTCCTTTATATTCCGGAAAATTGCAATATGGGTGAATGAAATTCAAAAAAAATTATCACACGAGCATCAACACAACGACCAGCAGGTCGCCCAAGTTTTCCCTTAACTTCTTCAGGGCATGCGAATAGTGGGTTTTCACCGTATTCAACGATACATTATAGCGTTCTGCCACCTG
>CAKVCR010000393.1 GCA_934725835.1 uncultured Odoribacter sp. | reverse complement strand
GGAAATTCATCAGGTAGTTACCGTAAGTCTTGGCTAAAGCCGTCTTGGTGTCGAGTTCTGAGAAACGCTGTTCGCGGCGGTAGCGCGACCAGAGGTATTCTGCTCCCACACGCACCCACGGACGGATGGTGTAGTCGACGCCTCCGCCGACGGCCGGCGACATTCGGTAACTCTTCTTGGCTGCGACATTGCGAAACCACACGTCCGTGGCCCACGACAATCCGCCCTGGCCATAGACGCTCCAGGTGCGGGTGCGAAGTTCGCTGTTGCGGTCCTTCGGGATGTCCTTGTCGTCTCCGTCACTTGTCTGTGCGCGGACGCCGACGAAGGCAAACGTAAAGAACAGAACACCGAATCCCACTCGTGCCCATCTACCGACAAACGGCAAGATGAGCGGTCTTCTTCGTCTTGTGTTCATAATTGTTTAGATTAAGGAGTTAATATGTCTATTTTTTATCTCACTCCACAAATATAAGAATAATTTTACATTTGTATCTCTTCCATACAAACAAAATGATACTTCAAGCAAAAATTTTTTATCTGCTCCAGCTGTTATAATCAGATGATTACCGTCTGAAACGTACGGAAATCCTAGACAGTCCGCCGGCAGAACTACATTCCGGCGTTTTTCCATTCCTTAACAGTCCCGGTGTCGGAAGAGAAGCTTACTCCGATTTTGTATACCGGGCGGCTGTCTGCCATATAGGGACGGGCATAGCCTTTCTCCTCTATCTGACGCAAAGCCTCTTCGGCACTGCCGTCCAGCTTGAACTCGAAGATATAGATGTATTGCGGTGTCTCTACAATACAGTCCACCCGTCCTTCGCTCTGTATCCGTTCTAAGTGCACCGTATAAAGGCTCATCAGGCGGAGCAGCAGATAAAATGTATACTGGAAATAACGCTCCCTCTCACGCTCCGTATCCTTATGGCGCATCGTGTAGGGAATATCCGCAAAAAAGGCTGTAAGCAACCGGCGGAACTGCTCCAGTTCGCCTCTCTTCAGCGCCAACCCCAAACGGGCTGCCACATTCATCCCTCCCTCATTCACCTGCAAATAGTTTGTCGCTATCATCGTCAGGAAACCTCCCTGCACCTCGCTGTTCGGGAAATCAAGCAGAAACATATCCAAATCCCGGTCATACTCCTTAATCGTGAGGTATCCGCTCTGATATATCATCGGCAGGGGATACTCCACATCCGCCTTATAGTTCATAAACTCGTCTTCCGTATAGTACTTCCCCGTCAACTCATCTATCCCCTCGTGGAAATGATTCAGCAAACGCACGAGATAAGTCGGTGTTCCGGTTGCAAACCAATAATCCCGGATTTTTTTATTGAAAAAAGCACTAAGCACGCTGAAAGGATTGTAGATATACTTCATCCCGTCACTGAAATGATAGCCATCATAACGCTGCTTCAAAAGTTGCTTCATCTCCTCTTCGCTACAACCTTCCGAAGCTGCCATCCCGCAAATAGGTGCTGCAAAGACTTGGTGCAACTCCTCCTCGGTAATGCCGCACAGGGATTCATACTTTTCGGTCATACTGATATCCAAGGGCTGGTTAAAGCCGCTGAATACGCTTACCTGCGAGAACTTGGTGACTCCCGTCAGGAATACAAACTGAAGATACGCATCCGCCTGCTTGAATACGGAATAGAAGGCTTTCAAAATTTCCCGGTTTTCCGACAATATTTCCGGATTCATATCGAGCACATCCAACAATGGTTTGTCGTACTCATCCACCAAAACCACTGCCCGATGACCATAACGTTCCGAAGCAGCACGGACTATCTTTTCAAAACGGGAAGCCGGATTGAAATCCACTTCCGGAACAATTCCGTATTCCTTTTCCCAATCGTGGAGATAACCAGCAATCTTCATCAGCAAAGCTCCTTTCTCTGTAAAATTAACTCCGTTAAAGTCAAAATGGAACACCGGATGCTTATACCAGTTCTTCTCCAATGCCTCTATCTTCAACCCCTTGAACAATTCACGTTTGCCTTCAAAATAGGCTCTCAGCGTAGAAAGAAGCAGACTCTTACCGAAACGGCGGGGACGGCTCAGAAAATAAACCTTACCTTCCGTTGCCAGGGTATAGACCATATCCGTCTTGTCTACATAGACAAAACCGTCTTCTATGATGTTGTCAAATGTCTGGATGCCTATCGGGTATTTCATATCGTCTGCCATTAATTGAGATACTAATGCAAAGATAAGATTTTTCAATGAAAATAAGCCCATTGTATGACAACAATCTCCCCAAGACAAAAATAATACGTCTGTCACATTCTCCGCCCACTCAAATGTTGGATATCCATATGTAATCGGTAATTTTGTATCGTCAAAAATCGGAAAAGTAAAATCGACAATAGAATAAAAGAAAATAGCATTGTAAATTAGAGTTGTCAACAACTAATCACAATGCTATGAGTGAGACTTCCAAATTACA
>CAKVCR010000392.1 GCA_934725835.1 uncultured Odoribacter sp. | reverse complement strand
GAAGGATTCCGTTGGCAAACGGAGCAGTTTGATGATATAAAGATTCTGCGCTACCAGGTTCCTATGTTTGAACGGTTGAGTGCGCAAGAACGGATATTTATTTATTATCTCAGCCAGGCAGCATTGGCTGGCAGAGATATTCTTTGGGATCAGAATAATTGTTATAATTTACGTTTGCGTCGTGTATTAGAACGGATAATCAGAGACTTTAAAGGTGATAGGATGACGGATGGCTTTAAGTCATTTATGATTTATGCCAAGAAGATATTTTTCGCAAATGGTATTCACCACCATTATTCTATGGACAAATTTTCGCCTGGATTTACTAAGGTTTATTGGCAGAAATTGACACAGGCTGTCGGTTGTGAGAAAGAAGGGCGGGAATTGGAAAAAATAATCTTTGAACCGGACTATATGTCCAAGAGAGTGGTTCTGGATGCGGACAAGGATTTGATAGTTAATTCTGCTAATAATTATTATGTGGGAGTAACGCAGCGGGAGGTTGAGAATTTCTATAAGGGTGCTGATAATGGTGAAAACCCGTCTGTTTCCTATGGATTGAATTCTACTTTAGTAAAAGATGAGAGTGGTATTATTCGCGAAGAGGTGTGGAAGGTTGGCGGAAAGTATGGCAAAGAGCTTGAGAATGTAGTATATTGGTTAGAGAAAGCTCTTCCTTTTGCGTGCACCGCTCAGCAGCAGAAGTCTATGCAATTGTTGATTGACTATTATAAGACGGGCGATTTACATTTATTCGATGAATATTCCATTGAATGGCTGAAGGATACGGAATCGTCTATTGATTTTATAAATGGTTTTATTGAGGTGTATGGAGACGCATTAGCTTACAAGGCAAGTTGGGAGTCAGTAGTAGAAATTGTAGATAAAGAGGCTTGTGAGCGTACCCGTAAACTGGCAGATAATGCTTTATGGTTTGAGCAGCACGCACCGATTGATTGTCGTTTCAAAAAATCCGAAGTGAAAGAAATCACGGCTCGTGTCATGCAGGTCGCTATGTTGGGTGGTGATTGTCATCCTGCTACGCCTATAGGAATCAATCTTCCCAATGCGGAGTGGATTCGTGAGCGTTATGGAAGTAAGTCTGTGACATTGGATAATATTACTTATGCATACGATATGGCTGCCAGTACTTCCGGTGTTCTGGATGAATTTGCAGCGAGCGACGAAGAAATTCGGCTGGCTCGTGAATATGGCTCGTTAGGAAGTAGTCTGCACACCGACTTGCACGAATGTCTCGGTCATGGTTCCGGCAAGATGTTACCCGGTGTTACTACCGAGGCATTGCGTAATTACTATTCTACGATTGAAGAGGCAAGGGCGGATTTATTTGCGCTGTACTACATCATGGACCCTAAGATGGTTGAATTGGGTATTATGCCTTCATTGGATGTGGCAAAGGCCGAATATAACAGCTATATCCGAAATGGTTTGATGGTTCAGCTGACTCGCATATTGCCCGGAAATCAATTGGAAGAGTCACACATGCGCAACCGTCAGATGATTGCTGCCTGGGCTTATGAAAAAGGTCGGGATAAAGGTATCATTGAACGTATGGAACGAAATGGGAAGACCTGTTTTATGATTCATGATTTCGATGGTTTGCGCCATTTGTTTGGTAATCTATTGTCAGAAGTGCAGCGCATTAAATCAGAAGGAGATTTTGAGGCTGCCCGCACATTGATTGAAAACTATGGGGTGAAAGTCGACCGCACCTTGCACGATGAAGTGTTGGAACGGTATCGTAAATTAGGAGTGGCTCCCTATGCAGGATTCATTAATCCGGTATACAAACCGGTGATGTCTGATGGTACAATAGTGGATGTCACGATTGAATATCCGGATGATTTCCTTACCCAAATGATGACATATGGAAAATAAACCACATAAAAATAACCTTCGGAACAATGAAACTCCGAAGGTTATTTTTTATTGGTTTCGGGTAATTACAATCCCAATACAGCCGTACCTTGTTTAAAGAAGATGTCTTTGGGGATATTGGCTCCGGCAATGCGGTCAAGATCTGCTTGCAGAGTCGGTGTTACAATTCCTTTTTCATTTACGAGGGCGGTTGCCTTCTGCAAGTTGCCGTCGCCTTCAATTGTAATATATTCTCCGGCAATTGCTTCGATGTCTTTCTTCATTTTATCAAAGTCAACGGTATAATATCCGGTGTTAGCATCACGGGTGATAGCACCGCTTTCCATAAAATGGTTAAACTGCATCATGTTTGCTTTTCCGTGCGCACTGGCAGCGCCGAAGCGGGTTGAACGGAAGATACCTGCAATAAATGTTACATAATTCTCCATTAAATTTTTGTCCTTGATTATTCCCCATTCTGCCAGTTTTGTTATACAATACAAACCAAGAATATCAGCTTTGCCCTCCTCAATGGAAGTATAGTAATTTTGTAAAGCGGCACGGGTATCCTGATTACCA
>CAKVCR010000391.1 GCA_934725835.1 uncultured Odoribacter sp. | reverse complement strand
GATGCCCAAGTGGACGTATCTCAAAGGAGCAAAAAAAATCCCGAGAAAATCGGCTGATGGTCATGAGTATACATTTTCGGAAGGCCCGATTGCATTCCCTGATCCGTGGGACAGGCCCGGTCGAACGATGCTGACAAGTGAATCTACGCTGAACCGTTCAACGCATGTGGTCTCTGATCCCGGCACAGGTAGGCTCCGGCTCCTCACACCTATTGAGGCGGAAAGATTGCAAGGATTTGATGACGAGTGGACGAACTCCGGCATGCCGGACAGGATGCGATATTTTTGTATGGGCAATGCGTTGGTCGTTCCGATGATTACAAGAATGGGAAGCATTCTTGATGAGATTATTGCGGAGGAATTGTAAAGTACTCCGTATAGAACAGTAAAAAGGAAACGTTGCAGTATTCACCTGATTTAGTGCGGAAAAGAATGAAAGGAGTGGTATCGATGGAAGGTACACAGTACACAACGAAAGAATCTATTTTGAAAAGGGCGCAGGAAATCAAGGGCATTCCTTTGGGGGACATCGATACTACTGGCCGTCTGGCGACCGGCAAAGGTGCCATTGGTACGGTCATTGAGGAGAGTTGGTTTGGATATTCCCCAAATTCGGAATCGGAACCGGATTTTCCGGAAGCCGGTGTTGAACTAAAAGTTACACCGTATATTCGTGGAAAAAATGGCATCCGAGCAAAGGAGAGGCTTGTCTGCAATATCATCAACTACATGGAGGAGTACGACAAGACTTTCAATACCAGCGCATTTTGGCATAAATGCAATACGATGCTGCTTATGTCATATGAGCATCTGGCAGATAAACCAAAAGGCGATTTCCGAATTGACGAGGCGATACTGTTCAGTTTCCCGGAAGAAGATCTTATTATCATTGAGCAGGACTGGGAAACCATCATAAATAAAATCCGCTCTGGAAAAGCACATGAGATCTCTGAGGGGGATACGCTTTATTTGGCTGCTTGCACCAAGGGCGCAAATGCAAACAGCGTGAGACAGCAACCGTTTTCTTCAACCATGGCAAAGCAGAGAGCATATTCTCTCAAATCGGCCTACATGACTCAGATTTTGAAAAAGTACATCTTTGGAGATGTGGAAAATCCGAAAATCATCCGTCACTGGCATATTTTGCAAAACTGCACCTTTGAGGAGTATATCATCCAAAAGGTCAGTGCATTTTATGGACGAACGCAGCAGGAGCTGAAAGACAAGCTCGGAGTTGAAAGCAACGCAAAAGGCTTGAATGAGATATTGCTTGCAAGAATGCTGAATGTTTCCGGGAGAATCGCACATACCGAGGAATTTCAGAAGGCTGGAATTATTCCAAAAACCATCCGGGTACAGTATGATGGATTAATACGTGAGAGCATGTCTTTTCCAACATTTGACTTTATCGAATTGAGCCAAGAGCAAAGCTGGGAGAAATCCGAGTTATACAATTATCTGGCTCCGGCAAAGTTTATGTTCGTGATTTTTCAGCAGAGAGCAGACGGACAGTATGTATTTACCCGTGTGAAATTCTGGAATATTTCAAATGAGGACTTGGAGCAGGTTCGTCAGGTGTGGGCAAGAACAGTTGAAATCATCCGCAAAGGAGTACAATTGATCCCGACAGCAAAAGGCATCCGCAATAATCTACCCAAAAAAGCTGAGAATCCTGTGGCTCATGTCAGACCCCACGGGATAGATGCTTCTGATAAACTACCGCTACCTGATGGACGCATGATGACCAGACAGTGCTTCTGGCTTAATAACACCTATATCGCAGAGCAGATAAAAGAGAAAGAGTAATGGCAGGGGCATGAAACATCCTCAATCATATGATTCAGATTCAGAGACTCGACAGCGGATGTCCAAAGTTAAATTAAAGGGTGGAAAAGCAGAAACACTATTGGCAAAAGCTCTTTGGCATCAAGGATATCGTTACCGGAAAAATGATAAAAGGTTGCCTGGTTCTCCGGACATTGCAATTCAAAAACATCGTATTGCTGTGTTTGTTGACGGCGAATTCTGGCATGGGAAAGATTGGGAGACCCGAAAAATGCGCATCAAGCGCAACCGTGCGTATTGGATCGAAAAAATCGAAGAAAATATGGCAAGGGATATTCACAATGACCAATTGCTGATCCAGGCAGGGTGGATACCGATCCACCTTTGGGAAAAAGAGGTCATCAAGAATTTACCGGCATGCGTTGCTGGAATTGAAGAAACGATTTTTGCGCAGATGGTGGAACGCATGGATGATTCGGAACAAATCAACATGGAAGAATGATGAAAATCATCTACAGGAGATAACAACGATGGGACCTATCAGGACAGTAGAACTTTTCGCTGGCGTAGGCGGTTTCCGCTTAGGTTTGGAGGCTGCATCTGATAGGTTCCAAATCGTTTGGGCAAACCAATGGGAACCGGCTATGCGGGAACAGTATGCCTTTGAGTGCTATACGG
>CAKVCR010000390.1 GCA_934725835.1 uncultured Odoribacter sp. | reverse complement strand
CTACATTTCCATCCTATCCTAAATCCCTTAAGACTGTACGATTACCGTATTCGTTGATTACTAATTCTGCTATTCGTTATGCGGTTCAAAATTTACAATATAAATCTTTTGAAGACCCTGAACTAAATCAAGCTATTGCTACTTTAATACATTATGTGAATGATGAAAATGTTCAATACACTACAAACTACCTAAAAAAATATGCACATAGTCATATCCCGGAACAAGAAAAAGCATTATATAAATTGCAACAATATGTTACTGTGGATAGTGCAGAATATATAGATAATATGAAATCACTTTTATCCGGTGATTATGAGGAGTATTTAAATACAGACTTACAATTATTAGTAAAATATATTCAATCTGAACCCAATTATGTATGGCTGAAAAAAGCTGATAGAGATTCTACTTTCATAGAATTAACAAGTACTAATAATTCGCCCATTAAATTTTGGGTCAATAATGGTAAAATGCAATATTATCGTTTTTGGGCTGGGAATAATTTATGCGATACAGTTGGTACATGGGTACAGATAATGCCTAAAGGTCATAAAATTAAAATTTATCTTGATGAAGATGTTTGTCAAACACCTATGATTGAACAAATATATCAAGAAAAAGAAGCTCCAATATTTAATCCACCTTGCGACAAGTATTTTATTCCAATGGATTGTAAAGTACATGCTATAAAGCGTCGTTATTGGACTTATTATTCTGAAGTTGAATTAACGATGAGCCAAGGTGCTTTGAAGAATTGGTCTGGTGGTGGAGATAATTCACTTTCTTTAATTAGTAATCTACGTTATTATTGGAATTATAATCGTAATAAAACAAGTTGGGAAAATTGGATGCATTATCGTTTTGGTTTTATGAAAAATGGCGATGAAGAAATGCGAAAGAATGAAGATAGATTTGAATTGAATTCCAAAGTTGGTCAAAAAGCCTTTAAACATTGGTACTATACTGCACAATTTAATATGGTTACCCAACTTTTCAATTCTTATGATTATCCTAAAGACAAATCAAGAGAATTGGTTGCTAATTTTATGAGTCCTGGAGATTTTACACTTTCTTTAGGTATGGATTATAAACCTAATGGCTATTTTTCCTTAGTTATTTCTCCAATTGCAGGTAAATGGACTTTTGTTAGAGATTCATCAAAAATAGCCCCCAAACGTTATGGTATTACCGAGGCAGGGAAACGATTTAAGCGAGAAGCTGGTGCTCAAGTTAATATGATAAGTAAATTGAATAATCTATTCAATTTACTAAATGTCAATAATGAGTTGAAAGTTTTTTTGAGTTACGAAAAAAAAGATAAATATATAACAGAGAAAGAAAGTGGTGAAACAAAAAAGAGATTACCATTAACCATCAATTGGAAAATGACAATAGATTTTAAAATCAATTACTTTATGACAGCATCTATATATACAGAAACTATATATGATGAAAGTTTTTCTAAAAAATTGCAATTTAAAGAAAATTTGAATCTTGGTGTCAAATTTAGATTCTAACCCTTCTAAAATTAATCTTGATGATCAACTTTGAAAACTGCGAAATATCTAACATAATCATTCATAGTATTGGCAATAAATTTGAGAGTGGTGATTTGATTCTTTCTGATAATTGTTTTTTACCTGATGATGAGAATGTGCTGAACTTATTAAAAAGTTATTTTTTGTCTGCATTTAAAAAAGATGCATACTACCGCTTTATTCCCTATGAAAATGAATTGTTAAATAATCCGGTATACTGCTCTGTTTCTCAGATATTCGATAATGAACAAGAGTTTTATCAACAATCAGTGGAAATTGCAAAACATTTGTTTGAACAATCCAATAATCCTAATATAAAATCTGGAGAACTTTATGTTGTACACTTTAAAAATTGTAATATTGAAGAAGGAGTATGTGATGCCATCGGAGTTTTTAAATCTGAAACAAAAGACACATTTTTAAAGATAGTTGTAAACCAAAACACTTATCAGTTAATAGGAGAATCTGGTATTAATATAAAAAAATTGGATAAAGCATGTATTGTATTTAATGTTAATCAAGAATTTGGATACAAAGTGTGTGTCCTTGATAAAACAAATGCTAAAGAGGCCATATATTGGACCAATGATTTCTTAGGCTTAGTACCTATAGAAGACAGCTATTTCCAAACAGCAAATTATTTAAACCTGTGTAAAAATTTTGTCAAGGAAATATATAATCAAGAGAATGATGTACCACGAGCCGATCAAATAGATATGCTGAATCGTTCTATTAATTTTTTTAAAAATGCTAATGTTTTTTCAGAAGACAGATTTAAAGATGAGGTAGTACAAGAACCAGAGGTAATTAACGCCTTTGAAAACTTTAAATGTCAATTTGAAACTGACAATGACGTTGAAATTCCTCAAGAATTTACGATTTCAGATTACGCTGTAAAAGATGGGAAAAAATACTTTAAACATATATTAAAAC
>CAKVCR010000389.1 GCA_934725835.1 uncultured Odoribacter sp. | reverse complement strand
CTCCTCAATAGATGTTGCTTTATCTATTTCTTCACCTTTGGCATTGCGGAAAATAAAATCCCCGAATCCTAAATAATTCTTGATAAAAGCCTGGATGTCGTGAGCCAGCGTAGGTGAATTTTTATTGATAAAGGCTGCATGCAGTGCTTCCGCCTTGGCTGCATTCTCCTGTTCCTGGCTCTGCAGCATACAGGGAATACCGCCGTCTATTTCCTTGACATAGCGGATTAATGAAATACCAGCCTCTTCATCCTCGACACCGCCACGTTTATATCTCACATCCGAAATCACACCGATTAGATTTTCCCGGTAGCGGTCAATCACCTCCACGGCCTCCTCGTAGGTAGTGGCGAGAATAACCTTGGGTCTTGCGCGGATTGTCATCACGGTATTCATATCCCTGTCCTGCGGCTCCGAATAAATCAACTCCTGAGTCTGGGTCATCACCTCCGTATAGAGTAGCGGCAGATAGCGCGAGTAATAGCGTACGGAATTCTCCACGAGCAGGATAATTCTGATATCTCCCAGCCGGGTATCCTTTTCCAGATTCTTCTTGTCTTCGATACATTTCGACATAGCGAGGAAAATTTTTGTCGAGCCGTTCCATACAAAAAGCTGTTCCACCGACTGATAGAGCTGTTCTTCAATCGTATGGAAATAGGCGAGGTCGGCATTATTGTTGACCAGCATCAGCTGGCACACCTCCGGATAAAGCTCCTTGAGATGCCGGCTAACCTTCACAGGCGTCTGTTTGTCGAGCCCTGCCATAATGATAATCAAATCGATATGGCGTTCCTTCAGCACCTTCAGAGCCTCCTCCTCGCTGGCGACAGCCGTGAAGCGAGGGGCGGTATAGAGATTCACCTGCAGATAAGCCCCTGCAATCTTGTCTGTAAACTGTCCTTCCCGTTCGATGATATAAGCATCATAATAGTTGGCAATCAGCAGAATTTCCTTGATTTTAAAAGGCATCAACTCCTGAAAGATATCCCGGTCACTCTTTTGTCTTTTGTAGATTTTGTGCAGTTCTATAGCCATATCGAAAATTATTTTAAACCCAATCAAATATACAACATCCGGAAGCGTTTGTCAATAGGCAACCTTAAAAAAATCAATGTTTTTTATCGTGTCCTGCTCATCAACCCGAGTTTCTCCGGTTTTGTATCGTTCATCTTTCACCTTCGGTCGTAGCTCACTCATAGCTCCTCCGAAGTTCCCGGCACTTTGTTCGGTTGAGCTTCGGAGGAACTTCGGGTTAGGAACGGATTAATGTAAAAGGGGAGTAAGACATCAGTGAGACCTGGATGGGAGATGAGAAGAAGGGCTTTCGGAGAGTTTTCGGTCTCCGTTTTCGGAAGATGGAGTGTATTGTACGGCAGTAAGAGGAGTGGCATTATCGAATAATCACATTTTTTGATAACAAAATGACATCACTTCTATTTTATAGGTATCGCAAAGATATAATCTCGCATAAAAGTGAAGACAATTACGAGATTTTTTTTAACATTTATTTTTTTGTCTGAGAAAATTATATAAATTTGTGTTTGGATTGCCACACCTCAATTATAGTATTGAGTCAAGATGAGTTCTTGTAAAGATATTATCAAACAACTCACATTAAGTGCAGGTTAAAAATGGGAGTTTGAGGGCGAGCAACTGGATGATTCGTTATACCTCAATCAGGGCATAAGGAAGCTATGGGGAAAGAGACAGAACCCGGTTATGTACATAAACCTGTAATACTGGTCCTTTCTAATGCAATCAAAATAACGAGGAAGTAAGAGTATGAATATAGATAAAGATTATAAAGACATCCTGGGCCAAATAGAATGCAAAGGTTGCATAGATTTTACTTTAGATTCAAATCTCAGGGAGTTAAGCAAGCAGATACCGGACAACATCTGTGGAGTATATATGTTTGTCGAAGAGAAGGGGAATGAAGACAATATATTGTATATCGGTTGTTCTGGCCATATCGAAGATGGGAAACCGATAAGCAGAAAGAAGCACGGACTCAGGGGAAGGGTTTACGGCAAGCAGGAAAAGACCCCGAGAGACAGATTCTACAAGAAAGTAATGGAAGAAAAGGGCATTACCGTTTTGAAGGTATATTGGTTTGATACTGGGGATGGCGACCCGGAGTATATAGAATATTGTTGTATATTGAAATATATTGCAATGAAAGGAAAATTTCCGGAGTTCAACAACAAGCTGGAGCGCAAAGAAAACAAGACAATAAAGTTTTTTTGATTTTGTTGCATAATTAAAATAGAAAGGAAGTACCTTTTCAGGTAACAGGGAATTGGGAGCATAAATAGACGGTATCTGCTAAGAGGGAAGTCGCTACTAGGGTAAAACACTGTAGCAAACCAAGATGGTTTGTATAAATTAAATAGAGACATTCAGTAAATACTATAAAATCAGCCAACTAATTCATACATAAAATGTTGCGAATTAGTTGGCTTTTTTGTATC
>CAKVCR010000388.1 GCA_934725835.1 uncultured Odoribacter sp. | reverse complement strand
TTATCCTTTGAGCGATGGCCCTTCCATGCGGAACCACCGGATCACTATGCTCTAGTTTCCTACCTGATCGACTTGTCGGTCTCACAGTCAAGCACCCTTATGCCATTGCACTCTACAGACGATTACCAAACGTCTTGAGGGCACCTTGAGAAGCCTCCGTTACTCTTTTGGAGGCGACCACCCCAGTCAAACTACCCACCATGCAATGTCTCCCTAACGGGATTAGACCTCAGATAACAGAAGGGTCGTATTTCAACGACGGCTCCATCATGCCTGACGACACAATTTCTAAGCCTCCGACCTATCCTACACATCTATTACCCAAAATCAATGCAAAGCTGCAGTAAAGGTTCACGGGGTCTTTCCGTCCCGTTGCGGGTATCCGGCATCTTCACCGGAACTACAATTTCACCGAGCTCATGGTTGAGACAGTACCCAGATCGTTACACCATTCGTGCAGGTCGGAACTTACCCGACAAGGAATTTCGCTACCTTAGGACCGTTATAGTTACGGCCGCCGTTTACTGGGGCTTCAATTCAAACCTTCGTATTGCTACTGAGCTCTCCTCTTAACCTTCCAGCACCGGGCAGGTGTCAGGCCATATACATCATCTTACGATTTAGCATAGCCATGTGTTTTTGGTAAACAGTCGCCTGGGCCTATTATCTGCGGCTCTATTGCTAGAGCGCCCTTTATCCCGAAGTTACAGGGCCATTTTGCCTAGTTCCTTAACCATGAATCTCTCGAGCGCCTGAGTATTTTCTACCCGATCACGTGTGTCCGTTTACAGTACGGATAATCATAACCTGAAGCTTAGCAGGTTTTCTCGGTAGTCAATTTACCTACATTATTCGCGCAGCCGAAGCCTTACGATACTATCTCCTTTCACCTCCAGATACGTACTTGACTATATCTGTCTCAGGGTACGGGATTCAACCACCTATTCCGTCAGGTGGCAGTAGTGTCATCTCTACGTCACTGCATCGCAGTTATGATTAGTACAGGAATATTAACCTGTTTGCCATCGGTTTCGCCGCTCGGCTGAACCTTAGGATCCGACTTACCCCCGGGTGATTGACATTGCCGGGGAATCCTTGATCTTTCGGCGTGGAGGGTTCTCACCTCCATTATCGTTACTTATGCCTACATTTGCTTTTCCATACGCTCCACCATACCTCACGATACGGCTTCTAAGCAGAATGGAATGCTCTCCTACCGATGTATTTACCATACATCCCATAGCTTCGGTTGTATACTTATGCCCGCGTATTATCCATGCAGGACCGCTCGACTAGTGAGCTGTTACGCACTCTTTAAATGAATGGCTGCTTCCAAGCCAACATCCTAGCTGTCTAAGCAGTCCCACCGCGTTTTTTCAACTTAGCATACAATTGGGGACCTTAGCTGATGGTCTGAGTTCTTCCTCTTTCGTCCGTGGACCTTAGCACCCACGGGCTCACTCCCTGTCTTCATGTCTTCGCATTCGGAGTTTGGCCGGATTTGATAGGCGGTGAAGCCCTCGCATCCAATCAGTAGCTCTACCTCGAAGACAAAACAACAGAGGCTGCACCTAAATGCATTTCGGAGAGTACGAGCTATTTCCCAGTTTGATTGGCCTTTCACCCCTACCCACAAGTCATCCGAAAACTTTTCAACGTTTACCGGTTCGGCCCTCCAGTTTGTGTTACCAAACCTTCAGCCTGCTCATGGGTAGATCACTAAGGTTTCGCGTCTACCGCCACTGACTTGACGCCCTGTTCAGACTCGCTTTCGCTTCGGCTTACGCACCTGAAGTGCTTAACCTCGCCAGTGACGAGTAACTCGTAGGCTCATTATGCAAAAGGCACGCCGTCACCCCACGAAGGGACTCCGACAGCTTGTAAGCGTATGGGTTCAGGGACTATTTCACTCTTCTGTTCGAAGTGCTTTTCACCTTTCCTTCACAGTACTTGTTCTCTATCGGTCTCTCAGGAGTATTTAGCCTTACCGGATGGTCCCGGTGAATTCGGTCAGGATTCCTCGTGTCCCGACTTACTCAGGAGCCTGCTATGTCTCATAATCTTACGTGTACGGGGCTGTCACCCTGTGTCGCCGAACTTTCCAGTACGTTCTACTTCGATTATTTTGACAATGTCGCAGTCCTATTACCCCGTTGTTGCCGAAACAACAGCGGTTTGGGCTGTTCCCCGGTCGCTCGCCACTACTGGGGGAATCACGTTTGTTTTCTTCTCCTGCAGGTACTTAGATGTTTCAGTTCCCTGCGTTTGCCTACCTGACGGTATAATACATCTTCAATGTATTGGGTTATCCCATTCGGAAATCTGCGCGTCAACGGTTATTTGCACCTATACGCAGCTTATCGCAGCTTATCACGTCCTTCATCGCCTCTGAGAGCCAAGGCATCCACCATACGCCCTTGGTTATTTACTCTAATTGTTGCTTACTCGTTTGTTCATAATCTTTCGACTATTACTTATCTCGTTGCTCGTTGTAC
>CAKVCR010000387.1 GCA_934725835.1 uncultured Odoribacter sp. | reverse complement strand
TATTGATAAAATCACAGCACAAATACCTAACGTTGTAACATTAGCAAATAAGAGACTATATAAAGCTGGCGAATAAAAACAACCAAACGTCAAACCCGTCCAGAACAAAGCGTTAGCAGGAGTAGGCATCCCGATAAAAGAGGTCGCTTGACGAGTATCCAGATTGAATTTAGCCAAACGATATGCCGAGAATGCCGGAATCAACAAAGGAGTACATACCATTATCTGTTCCCATAATGTCCATTCAAGAAAATGCGCCATACTTTCTCCCGGCAACGTTTTGAGCATTAAAAAATGTGCCAAAACAGCAGGAGCTACTCCAAAACTCACCACGTCAGCCAACGAGTCCAACTCCTTCCCGATATCAGACTTCACATTCAACAAACGCGCAGTCATGCCGTCAAAAAAATCAAAAATCATTCCTAACAGTATACAACCGGCAGCCAACGTCAAATAGCCATACATAGCCATAAAAATAGCTATCGTTCCAGATACAACATTCATTGAGGTTATCAGATTGGGAATGTGTTTTTTCATATCACAGTCTTTAAAAGATTTTATTGGCAAATATACAAATTAATCAAGTATAATCACTCAACTATGGTCTCGAGCATCATATTTATTCATAATAATGTAGAACTCCGTACCTACACCCAACTCTGTGGTAAATCCAATCTCTCCTCCAAAATTTTCAATAATCCTACGACAAATAGCCAACCCCAACCCCGAGCCACTGGATTTTGTTGTAAAATTCGGTTCAAATATCTTTTTACAAATATCTTCCGGGATTCCACAACCATTGTCTTTAATACGGATTTCCACACGGTCTCCCAGACTTTTTAATGTAACCCGGACTTCTCCTTGCCGGTCTGCCGGAATACTTTGCTCGGCATTCTTTAACAAGTTGACAATCACACGGCGCATCTGTTCCCGATCGGCATACACATACAAATCAGGTTCTACTTCATTATGTATTTCATCTATCGTATTCTCGAACAACAATGTACAATTCTTCAACACCTCATCCAGTTTCAACACTTCATTATGGGTTACGGACATTTTGGCAAAATCAGAAAATGTTGATGCAGTTGCAGCCATATTGTCTATCTGCTCCATCAACATGGCAGACAGCTCCTTAAAACGTTGTTTGAATTTCTCCGTATCCTCCATTTGCAAAGAGCGTAACATAAACTGAATGTTCAACTTCATTGGTGTCAACGGATTCTTGATTTCATGTGCAATTTGCCGTGCCATCTCTCTCCATGCACTCTCTCGTTCAGAACGAGCCAGCTGGCTGATACTATCCTCCAGTTTATCCACCATATTGTTATACTCCTGTACCAATATTCCCAATTCGTCCTTGTCCTTATAGGATATCTTTTCATTCTTCCCGCCAATCCGCATCTTGCGTAACTTATCGTTCACCAATTTCAACGGTTTGGTCACTCTTTCCGCCAATAATCCGGAAAGCACAAAAGCTACCACCATCATGACAATTGCGATATTCACCGTAATCACTATCATGATGACAATATCCATATTCAACTCATCATTCTGCGCAAAGTAAGGAACATTCAATATGTAGGTTCTGCCATTATCCAGAACCAACGGCATATAAGCCGCCATATAATTCAATTCGCAAATATCCTCCCGCTCGATATAACTTGTCGCCCCATGCTTATTGATCGCCTGTAAAGCCCGGGGATTTATCAATGAACCCCTGAAATCCAATTCAAAAATATCAGGTCGTGACGTTGCCACCAATTCCCCATCCAAGGAATATATGTTGATATCTATCATCAGTAACTCCGACATATCGGATAATATATTGATAATATCAGGACACTGTGCACGGTCCACACAATCCAACTGTTCCAATTCCCTATTCACATATTTCAAAAACTCTATTGCCTTTGCCTTGTGCCGCCCTTCAAAGCTCTTCGTATTGATAAAGATACTCAAAGTCGTCAGCAACAACAGCAACAAGAATATCAATGATATAACACTATTCTTAATACGAGTTTTCAACGTCCCCTTACCGAAAGCCGGACTGGTATTGAAATTAAAGAACAGACCATAAGAAGCTATCAGCATGCAGACCAGAAAGGCATAAAGCGCATTCATATAATACAATGCAAACATCCTTTCCGGCAGACTGATAATCAAAGTATTGTAATCATCCACTGCTATCAGCATATGTGAATAATGGTCCTTATCCACCATCAACACGCCGGTTCCTTTAATGTCGCCCCAGTGTTTTAATTTTTTTCCATAGACAAATTCCCCACTGGAAGACACCAATTTCCCTTTCAAATATTTGGCATATGAATAAGTATACACCGGGTCGTTTACAATACCCGATTTTCGAGATAATATTTGAGAGTAACCGATTCTCCCCTCATCTTTCTCTGCATCAAAACGCAAAAACAAATCAACATCCCCGAAATGAAAACGACCGATATAGGTCACCAAGCCATCAAACACACGGATTGCGTAAAAATTAGTCTGCCCCAATC
>CAKVCR010000386.1 GCA_934725835.1 uncultured Odoribacter sp. | reverse complement strand
GTTTTTTTTGTTCGGTAAGACCTCCCTCCTCAATTTATTATTAGCTATTTAAGGAGCTATATTGAACAATTCAAATGTTTCCTGCATCCATTTGCAAGGAACTCCATCATAGTGGTTTTTGATTCTCTCCTCTATCTGTTTATCATCCCAAACGGCAGCACGCTCTAATTTTTTAGCAACATCAATTGTGGTAGGAGCAGTCTCGCCTGTCTCAGGGTTGTAGGTGAAAATTTTTTCACTAATCCTATCATAAACAAATCGTAAAGGTAGAACCTGCAAATCTTCGCGAATAGGAATCTTGCCAACTTTGCTCCATATTCCTTTGGTTATAACATATTTATATACTGACGTTATAAATAAAATTTTGGCATTTTTCAGAACATTCAAATCTGACAGTTCTGTATCGGATTTATAATCAAAAAAAGCCAATAGCCCGTGCGGAAGTATTTGTGCATATACATAGAATTCATCATTGATATGTATTTGCACTATAGAACCTACTGTTTCTTGTTGTCTTTTCATTTATTCAGTTTTTGAATTAGTTACCAAATACTTTTTCATTCATATGATGGTGTCTATCTCGCTTGCGTACATTCTCTTCCGGAGAGTTAGTTCCACTAGTCCTTCCAACGTACACCTTACCCGTTTCAATATTTTTTTATGTGAGTTTGCAAAGTAAATAATAATTGTTCGATTATCAGCGATAAAAATCATTGAAAATCAACTTATTTATACTATCACCGGTTGTTTCTTCGAGAAACAAGTTACAATATATTTTTCGTCTGCCTCTTTTCTGTTACACCTCCATTTACATCTCCATACATCGCATCAGTGATGTCATTTCCGTTCTGCGGTGCAAAGATATATCCGGGATTGTACGCTTCTGCAAGGTCAAGCCTTTCGGTTTGGGTGAAAATCTCCAGTCCTTGCGGATAGTATTTTCCTCCAAAACCTTGCATCCGCTAATCCCTACCTTTTTATGGCACCGAAACGAAAACGACCGATGCGACCGAAAGACGCATAAAAATTAAAAACTTAAAATTGATTGATATGAAAGGAACAGAACAATTCAAGGCAACCATACAGGAGTATTTGGAGTACAGGGCAAGCACAGACGAACTCTTTGCAGAACGATATGCAAATCCAAAGAAGAATATCGATGATTGTATCACATTTATTCTGAACGAGGTAATGTGACAAGGTATAAATGGCTACCACGATGACGAAATATATTCAATGGCTATGCACTATTACGATGAAGAGGATATAGAGGTGGGCAAGCCTACAGACTGCCGAGTTGTGGTAAACCATTTGGTGGAACTGACAGAAGAGGAAAAGCAGGAGGCACGGCAAAAAGCACTCCGTCAATACCAAGACGAGGAACTGCGGGAAATACAAAACCGCCACAAGCCGAGAACGGCAACACAGACAACAACCAATGTCCAACCCTTATTATTTGATTTGTGATTATGAAGCCAAAGACACGCATACAGAAAGAGATAGCTGACCTTGCCAAGAGGTTGCCCGAGCCGACCGAGAAACAGACTGCATACGCATACGAACATTGTTTCAAACATTATGCCCACAGAACAAAGGGCGGATTCGTAACCTGCACCGAGTGCGGACACAGATGGAAAGGTGGACATCTACTTGCAGAAACCATTTGCGGATGCACCTGCCCGAATTGCGGTCGGGAATTGGAAGTGCTTGACACACGCAACAGAGTTTTCAAAGACTGCGAGTATTTCTCACTCATCACAACCTGTAAAGGATACCAAGTCATTCGTTTCTTTATGGCAAGAGTGAACCGAAAGGTAGGAAAAGCAGCTTACTATTCATTAGAAGAAGTGGTACAGAGATGGATTGCACCCGATGGAAGAAATGAAGTTATTGCCCGATTGAGAGCGATGCACACGATGTATTATGACCTATGGACTGAATGGAGCGATATGGAATTGCGGAGCAACAAGAAATTGAGGGCATACGACATCATCCCTTACAAGACATATCCGACAAAAAGGTTCATCCCCGAACTCAAACGCAATGGCTTCAATGGAAAATTCCATAGGATACAGCCTTATGACCTTTTTATCGCCATTCTGAGCGACTGCCGAAAGGAAACATTGCTGAAGGCAGGACAGATTGATATGCTTCGTCATAGCATCCATACCAATATGGATTTGCAGGAATATTGGAATTCCGTTAAAATCTGCATCAGAAATGGTTATATCATTACCGATGCTTCAATGTGGTGCGACTATATTAAATTACTTCACCATTTTGGAAAAGACTCCAATAATGCCAAGTATGTATGTCCGACCGACCTGCAAGTGGAACACGACAGATGGGCACACCGCAGGGAAGTGGAAATCACCCGTAAACGCAAGGAAGAGCAAAGGCTGAAAGCCATTGAGAATGAACGGAAATTCAAGGAACTTAAAGGAAAATTCTTCGGTATCGCCTTTACAGATGGCAAGATACAAGTTAGGACATTGGAGAGTGTAGCCGAGTATATGGA
>CAKVCR010000385.1 GCA_934725835.1 uncultured Odoribacter sp. | reverse complement strand
GCCATAGCCTTGGCACTTGATACACGATCAAGTAGCCAAAGAGTATGCTTAAGTTGGTTACGGAAGTCAGGCGAAGAGAATGGATATTTGCTTTGAATGGTCAATGCATCCAAAAATTTATCGACTTCCTTATCATGGACGAATCTACCGATATTGTCTGTAGCAAAAAATTCATTGAGATCGAAGGCGTATTCGATAGTTTCCCCGTTCAACTCTATGCCCTGACTAATTTCTTCTGCAACAATATCAGACATTCTGTATGTTAGCATAGTCAACTTTGGTAGATTTTCATAGGGGTTTTCATTTCCGCTATCAGTTTTAAATGCTTTTTTAGCCTTTTGTTCGTCTAGATATGTCCAATTATAAATTGCATCTTCGGGGAATTTTGAATTGGCTAAGGCTTTAAACGGCGTCCCTGAAAGATGTAAAGTCCATTTACGTTTAATATGATCAAAAGCAACATCTGTTTTGAAGGTGTCAACACCTTCATGTGCTTCATCAATCACTAAAAGATCCCAATTCTCTTCGACGATGTGCTTTAATTTTTCATATTTTCCACCGAAATAAATGGATCCTTTGAGATCTTGAAGACTAACAAATTCCAGGCATTTTTCTTGAGGATCTTCAGTGCGTATTCTCTCAAAGTCTTGATGTGTTATTGTATAAGGTTTATCCCTCAAATCATATACTTCGCTGACGAAACGATAGCCTGAGTCTGTTCCCATAAATCTGCTATAGTCGCTGTACCACGAGTTTGCCACAGCAGGGCGGTTGGTGACAATAAGTACGTTTTTTGCCTCCAATCTTTTACACAAATCATAGACTGAAAGGGTCTTGCCGAAACGTGGTTTAGCATTCCAAAGGAATTCTCTGTGTTCACCATTGACGAAACATGTTTGAGTTATTTTGACAGCATCATTCTGTTCATTACGTAGGGTGTAATCCAGTGCGGGGCCGGTATCTTTAATTCCGCCATTGCTCCTGAATTCTTCAAACATCATTTTAGATTCAGGTAAAGAAATCAGAAACCATTCATTACTATCACCTGGTTCCTGTTTGATATCATTCTTGCGAAGGTAGGTATGAAAATCACGATCCGTGAATGTCCTTCCACTACCGTCATCGAAAATAGCCAGTCCCTTCCAGTCAATATGATATTTTATACCCGCCGTGTGAGTTTGTTCTTTGATGCGAGTTTCTACATCGCGTTCTGTGTATCCGATTTTAGACCATCCCTCATGATATGTAATTCCAGGAGTGGTATAGGAGTAAATCATCGGTATGACTTTTTTAGATGTGTTGATTTTTATTGAAGCCATCAATTCATCTCCATGAGTGAGTTTTGAAGACATTTATTTCTTTATGACCGTGACAACGTTGATCAACACAATTTGTAGTGTTTTCTTTAGAGTGATCGCTTTTACAACATCTATTATAGTTTGTTATTGTGGAGGCGTCACATGCGTAATTTTTATGTAGATTTGATTTAACACACTACATTTCCACTAAAATCACTGTTTTACCCCCTGTGAGTTTTCACTATATTTTTTATGTACTCATACTCTTCAGTACTCAATTTCATTATTTTTACTAATTGCAAATCTACATCTTTTGAGTAATCTATGAGACTATTGTCTGTTGAATAACTGCCCATATCGGGAACTTTCATCCCTAATGTGGTAAGCGCCTCATCAATCAACAAAAAGCAATACTTTATCACGTCGCTGCTGACATATTTGTAAAAGTTTTCAGCTTCTTCTTTAGTATCAAATGCGGCTAACGCTACTCTGGAGCGTCCAAATGCGGAGTGATTATCGATTATCTCGAGTTGATTGTCTCTTTTAATGCCGCCTGCATTGGCGCTCGATACAATCACCTTCCACTTATCCAAATATTCTTTATTATTTTGAATTACAGATTTGTCAGCTACAAACCATTTGGTACGTCCGGTTTTACCGGCCTTGTCATTAGTATATAATTTAATTTGTTGTGTGAAATCAATAATGTCTCCTTCATTGTATTCAGATACCCGATCTTTATTTTTTGAAACAAAATCGCTTTCAATTCCAAACAAAGTACGAGGTAATATGCGGTCGTGCATGAAGGACAAATTATTATTTTCAACGAATGAATCGATTTTATTTGATATTAGTAAATCCCTGGGATCAAGAGGTATAATCTTGTCACCTGGAGAATCAAGGGTAACAGTTGTTATTGGTTTGCCCGGTTCGCAATAATGATATATAAAACCAGATTCGGTTTTTTTATAATTTTTGATGACAATTGAAATACCATCTGAAATATCTGCACCTGGAAACAATTCTTTTGCATAAGGGTAGAAGTATATTTCAGCCAGATGAGGGTCGTTTATCTGTTTAAGTCCAAAATCTGAAAGACCCTTTCCAGATCTTTGAATCCATCTTCCACCTGGATATATCATCACAGATGTATTAACGACTTCTGAGTTCATTGCACTTTAAAACAAGAGCATCTTATGTCGAAATGAGCCTGTATTCGACATTCGA
>CAKVCR010000384.1 GCA_934725835.1 uncultured Odoribacter sp. | reverse complement strand
CTAGTTGGAAGTGCAATCCCATTATTATCTTCAAACTCTACTATTTGTTTTTCGATAACAGGATCAAAAAAGCGCATTTTCCCTTGTTGAAGAAGATTGTCTGTAATTGCCTTCAATTCTTTGGAAATCATGTGAATCGCTCCTTTTATGAACACTAATTGTCATCAAAGCAAATATGGCCTGAAAATGTGGGTTGTAGAACCGCCGTCATAATACACGGCAGAAATACTATCCAAATCAGCAATGTAATGGATTCTCTCCATGTAATTGCTCCAATCATCGCGACTCATCGCAAAAGCAATCTTATGTTCAAAACATTCGAGCTTCACAAATCTGGACTGTCTAAGCATTTTGACTGATGAGTATGTAACAAGGCTGTGTACTCCGAATCTCGACCCTTTTGAAATCAACTCCGAAATATCATCCCTTGCGTCGTAAACTGGGCTACCCATTGTTTCCTCTTTGCCGATGTCCGATTCGGGTTTGCTGACTTTTGGCTCATCAAAATCTGCAAGCAGAGAATCAATCTCGTCCATCAAAGCATTAACCGCTTGTGCTGGGGTCTTTTTATCTGCCTGAACATTAGGTTTATCGGGGAACATACTTAAATCGGCACCGATGGATTCAATTCCCAGCCACACCATAAGTGTCTTGGACTGATCCCCATTCCTAGCATCTTCTAAAAGTCCATTGACATTAGCACATATTTCTTCCGGTTCCGTTATGATATGAATACGTTCACCAACGAGTGATTCCAGTTCGGTTCTGAACTGTTTGTAGAGTTCGTCTCTTTTGTCCACGCAAATTATGATTTCATAATCGGAAAGACGAGAAAAACAGCTGATTGTAAAAAGAATAACGCTCGCACGCATTTCTGTATCTGCACCAATCACCATAACGTTTGAATCTAGTCTGTCTTGCAAGGTAAAGCAGAAACAAGGATTCAGGTTAGCAGGAGTTCCTACATAAATCGGTATATTTGATTGCGTTACCCCACCATTAACAGCCTCATATTTTTCAATTGCAGATTCATCACAATACTTGCGTCCTTTTCCGTCTACAACTAAAATGTCGGATTTTAAGTATGAACTTTCAAGATTGCTTTTGGCAAATTCAATGCTCTTTATTCTCTCGTCTCTAGTCACATATACTGTGCGATACCGATCAACAACAATCTGTGTTTCACCTGCCGCATCTTTGATGCCGCGTTTGAAAATCACATCGCCCTTATCCATGCGATTGATTTTATTTTTTAATGCATCGTCATAGAAACTACTGTCAATTGAGAGAGTTTCACGAATTTCGGACATATCATTAGCCATTGCAATTCTGGTGCGGATTTGCTTTTTGCCTTTCTCGGTTAGCCCTCTAAGGCCATCGCCTATGGCTTGATCGCTGAATACACAGGAAAGGCCAAATTTACGATATTCAGAAAGCATATTCTCAAGTATAAGGACATACTCTGGTTCGTTTTGAATTGCTTGTGTCATTTTATGGAACTCATCAATTATTAAGATGATTCGTGGAAGAGAGCGAACGCCAAATTTGCATTTATATTCAGTGATATCACTAACGCCAACCTGCTTAAAAAGTTCCATCCTGCGTTGGCATTCGTCATTAACCTTTTCCAGCAAACTGAATGTAAACTCTGCACCACGTTCCAAGCCTATCAGTTTAATATGCGGAGGCATATTGGAGATGTATTCCGCAAATTCAACCTTATTATAATCTACGAGCCACAACTCAACGTCATCCGGATGATAGTTTAGGATGATGGATGTAATCAGCATATGCAAGGTCGTAGATTTACCGGACCCGGTTGACCCTGACAGTAAGGCATGAGCTGTTAAGGCACCTCCTAGTTCAAGCTCAATCAGTCTCTTCCTTGAATCCACAGCGAATGGGATAAGTAACGCCTGTGTAGATTCTCTATAACCGTTGAATGTGGTGTTCGAGAAGAAGTTTGCAAATTTATTATCGACCTTAAAGCCCACGTTATATATTGCTTTCACGCCATCAATAAAAGATTCACAAGTCGAACAAACTCCATCAAACTGGAAATCATATGCTTTCCCTTCAAGAGGGATAGTGTGACCATTTACAGTTGCATTGATTCTAAGGAAGGAATTTTGAACAACATTTGGAAGTTCGGACAGATCCCCTTTTTTTGTAAAGATCATACTGATTCCGCATTTTGCAGCGTTGTTAATCAGGACATCTAATGACTCTTCTGCAGCACGATCCATCTTTTCAGGAAAATCATTTATTATAACTAAATGCTGAACAATTATCGGCTCATTACTCAGATTATAGTCATGAGCTGAACCAACGCCAGCTAGGCGAGAGCATGTTGTATCAACGAATTTTTCGAGCTCCTTAAGGCGCCTTGTGATATCCTCCCTGGACGCATATACTTTTTTGCAGATATCCCATGTGCTTATTTCTTCAAGCTTTTGAAGTTGGCCTAAATTTGAGCCACGGTCATTAGGGTCAATATACGTAAGGGTAAAGGAATACGGGGGCATATA
>CAKVCR010000383.1 GCA_934725835.1 uncultured Odoribacter sp. | reverse complement strand
ATGGCAAGACATCAGAAAATAGCAAAACTCTTTGACGAAGATTTTTGGGTGACACGATGACGAAGTCAGGAAAAAGATCAATTTCCCATGACTAAAGAAATTAATTCTTATATTTGTTGCGCCCACATGAGATATAAATAACGTTTGTTGCATAGAAAGGTGTAGCCTCCGGTATGCAGCAGGCGTTTTTTTATTATTTCAGTGGGCAATTGACATGATGAAAGAGACCGGAGGCTCTTTCCCTATTTAAATAAACGTCATGTTTAAAGGTAGTGTTACAATCTCCGTGTAACAATTTTAAAAACTCTAATTTGTTGGGCAGGGCCGTGATGGTTACCTGCCCTTTTATTTTTACCTGTCTGGAAAAGTTTATTAACTGGCATGTTCTAAACATACTTAGGAAAAGAGGCAAACAAATTATTGAATTAAAAATAACACGAATCATCGTATTGAAAATGTTATTGTATCTACTATTTAGAAAAATACTATTATTTCACCGACTCGGCAATTGCCTTTTCCAACTCATCTCCATGTAGATTCCTAGCGATAATTTTTCCCCCAGCATCTATCAGTATAGTGTAAGGGATTGTGCCCACAGCATATGACTTAACCCCCTCGCTTTTCCAAGCCTTCAAGTCTGTCAGTTGAGGCCAAGACATATTCATTTTTCTAATGGCTTCTTTCCAAGCTTTAGCGTCTTGATCTAACGATACAGCCACGATTTCAAATCCCTTATCTTTGTACTGTTCGTATATTTTAATTAACCCGGGTATCGCACTGCAACAAGGCGCACACCAACTAGCCCAAAAATCAACAAGTACCACCTTGCCATTACCGGCATATTCGGATAATTTCGCTGTCTTTCCCTCGGGGGTACTCATGGTGAAATCCACGAATTTACACCCGATAGCGGTCGCCTGCTTTCTTTTAACAATATCTTTCATGTGGACGATTTCAGGATCATTAGCCAAGCCCTCCGGAATTCGCTTGAGAAGTACAGCCAGCTCTTCCGTTTCCATAAAATGCTGTGCTTGTTTCAAAAAATGAATCCCCACGGGCATCGAGATATAACGGGTCGCCGCATTTTTCATCACTCCCGTGAAAACCTTATCAAATTCCTTCATTTGTTCTTCTTTGGGAACACTAGCAAGATTTTTTTGTAATTCGTACATTTCATTTCTTATCGCTTGATAAGCATCATTATTGGGAGTTCCGGAAACAGTGCTACCCTTAGTTGTTATTATTATATTAATCTCGCCGTTTTCTAGAAAGAAATCACCGTATAGTTTTCTATTAGTATTTCCAACCTTCTCCTTGCTCCTGACGTAACAATTAACTACAGTATCCTGTCGTCCCTTGAAAGTAAATACCCCGTTTTTGATCACAGAGGAATCTATATTCACGAAGCTCCCTTTTTCTACAATCGACAAATAAACGATACCGCCTTCTACTCCTCCTTCGATCGAGCCCGTTACAATATAATCTTTCTTACTTGCACAAGCGGCAAAAATAATGGTGATAACAAGTAAATAAATTAGTTTTTTCATGGATAAAAATTATTCGTTACACTATTAATGACAATATTTTAATTAATCCTTCATTGGCACGGCTTTCAAAAATTTTTTACATGGTTTTCAAAAATAAATTATTGATTCAAAATACTTTCCACCAATACTTCCAAACCATCGCCGGGAGAGGGAGCAAAGGCTGTAACTATGTTTCCTTTCCCATCGATGATAATATAACGAGGAACACTTGAGCAGTGATAAGCCTCTTCAAAAGGCGAAACGTGATCCATATCAGGTATCAAATTCAACAATCCGGTCATACCATGTTCTTGCAATGCTTTCAACCATTTAGGACGTACCTTGCTACGGTCGATAGAAATGGTAATAAACGCAACGTCATTACGATAGCGGTATTTGTCTGCAAGTTGCAAAAATAGAGGTATTTTCTTCAAACAACTGCAACACCAAGTAGCCCACACGTCTATCACTAGCAGTTTACCTTTAAAATTAACGAGAGAGTGTTCAGCACCTTGGGCGTCCTTCAACGTGAAGACGGGAGCTGGCTTGTCTCTCATCAATGGGATGTATTGTTTGTACAACATCATTATCTCTTCCTTCAGGAGAGAATCGGCTACATGCTTTTCGATAATAGCACGCAAATCAAGTAATCCCTCTGTACAACCATGGTTTTGAAAGAGAAAAATATTGGTTGCTGTAATATTAACCTTAATTTCACAAAGGAAATCTATATTCATAATCTAAACAAGAGCATCAAAATTACCATATGTTCCATCTTCTTTATGAATGACAATATTATCAGGTAAAGCAAACTTTTCCTTCAATGCTTCCAGTGCCCAATTCAGTATTTCACGTTCTATCAGTACCATCTTGTTCAAACTTAATACGTGTTCAATCGTATTGAACAGTACAAAAATAATGAACAAACCCGTTGGCGGAATTAAATTAGCGCATATTTAACTCTGCCAATGGGTCTCTCATTTTTATAGTTAATATATTGCAG
>CAKVCR010000382.1 GCA_934725835.1 uncultured Odoribacter sp. | reverse complement strand
TCCTGACACCGTCCGGCGATGGCTATTGACAGCCATCGTTTTTTTATTTATTTTCGCACGCAAAATTCAAGCCGATTATGGAAAACAATAATGAAATCCTTACCAAAATCAACAGCGGAGACACGCTTATAATTGCCGAAGCCATACAGGCCGTCCGGGAGAACGGCGACCTGAGTATCGCCGAAGCCCTGCTAACCCAATTGGAAAACATTCACGACACTCACGTTGTCACCGTCATTTCCAACCTGCTGGCAGACATCAAAGAGACCAAATTCCGTGAATTACTGATTCAAAGACTTCAAAGTGCCACCGATACAAATACCCGGAGCGCATTGTTGCGCATTGTATGGGAATCCTCGCTGGACTACTCTCCATACCTGGACATCTTTCTGCGCCTGCTGCAGGAGGAGGACTTTGCCGTAGCGTTCGAAGCCTCCACCGTTATCGAAAACATGGTACACAACCTCTCTGAAGAGCAATTCGGGCGACTTCACGAACTGCTCCACCGTTTCCCGGAAGAAAAAGCATTCCTGATAGAAAATATCCACGAAGAGATGAACTGCAAGGAGGAGTGACCCCGTCACCCTTCCTTCCACCATGCCGCCACCTGTTCCACCCGTTCCTCCATCGGCATGCCGGCATCCAGCCAGCGGATATCAAATCCCTCCCGTTCCATCTTGCGAAACCAGGTCATCTGTCTCTTGGCAAACTGGTGGATGGCTACATTCAACTGCGCCACCATCTCGTCATACGTAAGCCTCCCGATAATATACAACGTCAGATATTTATACTCCAGACCATAATAAATCAAATCATCCGGCGTCACCCCGCTGTCCAGGATGCGCCTCACCTCATCCACCATCCCGTTCTCCAGGCGCTCGTGCAGACGCTTCGTTATCCGCTCCCGACGGACTTCCCGGCTCACATCCACGCCGACAATCAGCGAACGGATTTCCGGAAAATCCTTCTCCTCATACGGATGCATCCGGTAATACTCCTCAATCTCTATTGCGCGGACAGCGCGTTTGACGGTATCTATCTCCGTCGTGTTATGCAGCTTTTTATAGGTAGCCAGCTTCACGGCAAGCTCCTGCAACGTCATGCCCGACAAAGCTGCCCGCAACTCCTCATTGACAGGGACTGCCAACAGCTTGTACCCCTTCAACACAGCCTCCACATACAGACCGCTTCCTCCGCACAACACCGGCACCGCCCGGTGCTGCCGGCATACATTCCACGCCTTCAGGAAATCCCTCTGGTACTCGAACACATTGTACTTCTCTCCGGCATCGACAATATCTATCAGATGGCAGGGCACTCTCCTTCCTCCCACCACATACTCGTCCAGGTCCTTCCCCGTCCCGATATCCATTCCCCGGTACACCTGCCGGGAATCGGCACTGATAATCTCCCCGTCCAACGCCAATGCCAGCTGCACGGCAAAATTTGTCTTGCCGCTTGCCGTAGGTCCTATAACACTCAACAAATTATACATAATCACACTGGTTAGATACATCTGCAAATGTAATGAAAATCCGCACATTGATAAAATCGTCAAAGAATAAGGAGGAAAAAAGAGATAATTTTAGAAAAAAAAAGATACATTTGTGGAAAGGAAAAATCAAACGACCAAGTATAATCTTCTGAAGCTATGATGAACGACGAAACAATCCGGATTCGGGCTCTTGAACCCGAAGATTTAGAGTATCTCTACAAATGGGAGAACGACATGGACTTATGGGATGTAAGCGACACTCTGACGCCCTTCTCGCATTTCACGCTGAAAAAATATATTGACAATGCCCACGAAGACATATACAGAAGCAAACAGCTGCGTCTGATGATTGTGCGTCTGGAAGACAACGAACCGTTAGGCCTGATAGACCTGTACGACTTTGACCCCTACCACCAAAGGGCAGGCTTGGGCATCATGATTCACAACTCGGAAAACCGCAAGCGGGGCTATGCTACATCCGCCATCAAGCTGATGCTGGACTATTGCTTCGAGACATTAGGCCTCAATCAGGTGTACAGCAGTGTCCCCAGTTGCAACATTGCCAGCCGCAAACTGTTTGAAGGCATCGGATTCAACCAGACCGGCTACCGCAAACAGTGGCTGAAACGAGGCAAAGACTGGGAAGATGTCATCTACTTCCAGTTGCTCTCTTCGGATTGGAACAACTAAGCCTGTTCTTATACAGAGTATCATGAAGGTGTGTCGTAATGCACGATGCACCTCTTTTTTATTCAAGAACCCGCCAAGCCTCTCAACGATGCTCAATTCCGTTTATAAAAACATATTCCACACCCCATGAGTTAGTGCAGCTACTCAAAACAAGAGGTAAATTGCGTATCTGATACTATCAAGTCGTGAGAGTGTTAAAAATGAGGTCTGATTTGATGAAAAACCGAATTTTGTATCGCTATTTGGAAACAAAGTATTATCTTTGTACCATAATTCAAAACAAAATGGGCATCAACAAGCTAAAAGTGGTGTTGACAGAAGAAGCACAAGCATTTTTGGATGCGCA
>CAKVCR010000381.1 GCA_934725835.1 uncultured Odoribacter sp. | reverse complement strand
GCTGATACCGTTTTTTCCGTCGGTGCCGTTTGTTCCGTCTTTACCATCAGTTCCATTTGTACCGTCAACGCCATCTTTTCCGTCCTTTCCCGCGGCGCCGATCACACTGCCGAGATTGGAACGCTGACCGTTAGAGAAAGATAGTACCAATTCGCCGTCAGAATTGATTTCGGCACTTGAAACGCTTATTCCGTCTTTACCGTCAGAGCCGTCTTTACCATCGGTTCCATTCGTGCCGTCAACACCATCCTTTCCGTCTACACCATCGGTGCCATCTTTACCGTCTTTGCCGTTCGCGCCGATAATTACGCCGAGGTTAGCGGTCTGCCCATCGGAATAAGTCAGCACAAGTTCGCCCGATTCATTGATGACAGCGGACGAAATACTGATACCGTCAGTTCCGTTTGTTCCGTTCTGACCGTCTTTACCTGCGGCACCCGTTTCACCCTTATCGCCCTTATCGCCTTTGGCACCGTCAACACCATCTTTGCCGTCAACACCGTCAATGCCGTCTTTGCCATCCTTGCCGCTCGCACCGATAACATTACCGAGTTCGGCAGTCTGACCGTTTGTATAGGTGATAACAAGTACGCCGTCGGCGGTTATCTCGGTTTTCTCAATGCCGATGCCGTCCTTGCCGTTCATCCCGACAACGCGGTCAAGATTCACTTGACTTCCGTCCGAAAATCCTAAAATCAGTTGTCCGTCATCGTTTACTTTGGCAGAGCTGACACCAATGCCGTCTTTACCGTCGGCACCGTCTTTTCCATTAACACCGTTCTTGCCGTCAACGCCGTTTGCTCCGTCCCTGCCATTGGTACCGTCTTTTCCGTTGGTGCCGTCAGCACCCTTTGCGCCGACCGCTTTTCCTGCGTTCAGAACGGTGCCGTCCGAAAGAGTAATCAAAAGGTCGCCGTTCTTTGAAAATCCCGCAGATTTAACGCTGTTTCCGTCTTTCCCTGCGGTGGCTTCCAAGGTTTTTGTCCATTCTTCCTCAGAACCTGTATACCCGTTTTCTTTGGCGATTTCATATGCCGATTTTCCCTGAAGGGAATTAAGCCAATCCTGAATCGAACCGTCATAGCCGTTCAGAACCGCCAACTCATATGCCGACAATCCGTCCTTTACATTTGTCGAAGCAGCCACAGTGCCGCCGTTTCTGTGAATGATTGTTGCTACCACAGCCGATATGCCAATCATTAAAAGAATCGCAATGATGATACACAGCGTTCTTTTGGCATAGTTCTTTTTCTCATGCTGTGCGCCGGATTTCGCATTATTTGTCCTTTCCATATTCAACCCTCCTGCTTGTCTTTATAATGACAAAATGATTTTGCGATGCAAAGTTCCATACACTTCGGATTCTTTTTCGTACATACCTCGCCGAAACCGCTTGCGCAGTATGCCCACAAGATATAATCCATCTCGGCGGCGGGCTTGTTCAGGCTTTTTGCAATGTCGGCAATGATATCAATGGCTTCATATGGCGGAACATCTTGGTGCTTTGAACAGCCGAGGTATTCACTGCCTAAAATACGGCGAATGTGTCTGTCGGGCTTGCCGATATCATATCCGACATTTTTTAAATACTCCGCTGTTAAAGCTTCGCCGAGTTGAGCCAACTTATATGGTTTTCCTGCCGTTGCCAGTTCTCTTAAAAGTGTTTTTAAATTATCGTTTTTGTCTGCAAGGCTCTGATAGAAATGATCCACGCTGCCGTACTCTTTTTCGATGGCGAGCAGTTTGCCGATGTTCACGCCGATAAGCGCGCTTATCTGATTTGTCAGATACTGCGTTCCGAGCCGATGTTCCTTGACCCGACCGACCAAGACCGCCGGATCGGCGCTCAGTAAAGCGGTTACATCATACTGACAGAAGATCTCGTCAATGACCGGGATTTGCCCTGTCGCCGTGTCGATATGCGGCTCCAACCGATTCCACGCCGCGCCCGATGTCAGCATGGAATAAACCATTCCGCGGATATGGTCGCTGACCGTAAAGTCGCCGCCGTCCCTTCGTTTGTCAAGCTGTTTTTTGATGTAGGTATTCTCCCACAGCTTTTTCGTTTGGATTTTGCCGTCCCGGATAAACAATTCCTCGCGTAGCTGTTTATCCATGAGCAGGACGGCGTTTGCGACCGTTTCCATGTCTTTCAAGAAAATCACCTCGCCTTTTTATTCAGCAGCTTTTATGTACTTCGATAAACAGTTCGGGGCTGACATTCAGCGCAAGACAAATGGCGCGCAGATCATCCGCATACATTGTCCGCTTGCCGTTCATCATGGCATTGAAGGTCACCTTGGATATGCCCGCCCTCTGCGCCACCGCTAACTGCTTATAGCCGTTTTCCTCTATGTAAGCCCGTACTTTTTTATAAACTTCCATAGTTGCACCTCCACAAATACAGGATTACTGTACTTTGATCTATAATATCACAGTTTTGCTGTGAAGTCAATAGAAAAGTACAGAAATTCTTGATTTTACCCTTGCTTTTTCTTTATTTTCGTGTATACTATTGTTATAGCGAGGTGATTTT
>CAKVCR010000380.1 GCA_934725835.1 uncultured Odoribacter sp. | reverse complement strand
GATGATGGTGTATCAAGAGAAGTGACATGTGAGGTGCTTGTACAGCCTGAGAATGCATTGAACCTTACATTTGATGCGGTGGATGGCAGAGAGTATCCGTTGACGCAATCTGGTAATTATCTGACAATAACCGGATCTGCATTAAATGTTGCAAGTGCGGGAGCTCTGAGCTACTCCATCAATGTGAGTGGGGTTGAAGGCACGCTGCAATATGCTGTCGGATCATCTGACGGAACCTATAACAATGTAGAAAACAATGCGATTACAGTCAACTTATATGAGCTGTTGGATGGCAGTCAGACGATTTTCTTTAGGACAAATGAAAGTAATGCCACACCGTATGTAATTTTCTTTAGATGGAATAGTGTGTCCATAACGGACTGTATGACATCCTATGAAAAAGACGTGACAAAGACGTATGGGGAGAAAAAGGTTTACCCTGACAATATGCCGAAAATCCTGACGTTTAAGGATGAGGCTGGAAAGACCTACAATCTGGCTGTCACATGGCCGGTTGATGCTTATACAGGTGATGCAGGTACGTGGTACTTTGATCCGGAAATCACATTGTGGAAGTATCTTGATTATTCGAGCGCTTTGTATGATAGCCTTCGCATTACGCTGACTGTAGAAAAGGCTGAGCAGGCGGAACCTGTCATGAACGATCCTAAGATTATCCCCGATATGTCGAAGGGTACGATCACGGTGAGCCACAGTGCAATCAAGGCATATGTAAATGACGCGAATGCCGGACATGATTTCTTCATCACGACAAGTGATACAGAGCCTGACAAGGATGTGGAAGATTATTATTGTCCGGATTGGGATGGCGAGATGATATTTGGAATGAAATATGAGGATGGAACAAATGACGGATTTTCCATTGCATATGACACGACCTATACGATCTACGTGCGTGCCGCTGAGCGGGATAATTACAAAGCCTCCAACTGGGTAAAGCTTGGTACGATACATATTCCGTCCGAGGGAACCGGCGAATAATGGAACGAGGCTGACAAAAGTTAAAAAATTTTGAAACTACTATCATGCCGACCGATGAGGTGAAATGAATCATAAGTTTCCTCCTTGTTCATATATTGATTGATATATGGACAAGGGGGGATTTTTTATATCATAGGAAATAAATTGATTGGTTCTGCAAAAAAGTCTCACAGCAGATCCGGCGGATGATTTTGTATTGGAAGGAACGATCCAGAATCAGTTATAATTGATAATATCCAATAATTCGTTAGGCGTTACGATAAATGGTTTTGACGGAAAATGTTTCATGTTTCCTGTTACGAGCATGGAGTCCTCGCTGCGCTTAGCCATACATACTTCGTAAAATACAAGATCTTTGGGATCAGGAAGGTTTTCACCGGTGGAAATACGGTCAACATGAATGCCGTATTTTTTGAAATAGTTTAAGGTAGCCTGAATTGTGGATTCGGGAAATTGAAATTTTGTATCGACAACCACAAGATATGCCATACAATCACCTACTTTCCTGCGCGGGCAGCCGCGATCTCAGCATTGATGTCATCAAGTGTCATGTCCGTAAGATTGTTTTCGGCGGCTGTTTTTCGCATTTCATAAAATGCGGAAAGTGCATCTTCACTGGTGGTGTCAACAGGGGAAGATATTTCAAAAGGGATTCTTCTTTCACGGACAACGGCTTTAGCAAAAACGTTGAAAGCAGTTGTGGCGGTCATACCAAAATCTGAACAAAGAGAATCAAATTGTTTTTTGAGAGATTCGTCCATCCGAATACTGAAGGTTGCTTGTGCCATAATGAACACCTCCTGATAATATGTGTTAGATATTAAATAATTTTATATGAATATTATATCATATGAGATAAAATATGCAATTATAAGAATAATATGTAAGGAAAAATTTGAGATGTCATCAGATAAAAAAGAACGTCAGCGTGCTGTCGTTCTTTTTTGCTCTTTTGATTCATAGAATGATATATGGACAAGGGGGGATTTTTTTGTTAAAACTGATCGGTTCTGCATTGATTCTGCTCGCATGCAGCGGTTTTGTGTTATCGAAGGAACGGGAATTTACAGAGCATAAGCGGCAGCTGGAGGATTTTGCGCTGCTTTTATCGCTGCTGCAAAATGAGATGTGCCGCCTGCGGTTTCCATTGCCGGTCGTACTGGAGCATTGCGGGATAAAAATGTGTGACCCTTATGGAAACTTATGCGAACAGGTGCAGAGTAACCTGATCCAGCAGGAGCGTGGGGAGGCATCCG
Organism: uncultured Odoribacter sp.; assembly: GCA_934725835.1. Classification (GTDB taxonomy): domain Bacteria; phylum Bacteroidota; class Bacteroidia; order Bacteroidales; family Marinifilaceae; genus Odoribacter. Next base: position 283 of record CAKVCR010000380.1, on the reverse strand, counting down.
CGATCTGGAGCATGCAGGTAGAGGCAGCCCGAAAGCAGTTTTTACTGGATGAAGCGGAGTGTCAATTACTATCCGAGATCGGGGAGGTATTCCGCATGGACAATGTCGAGCTCAAAGAGGAACTGTTTGAGGTCTACCGGAAACGTCTGCTCAAACTGACAAAGGATTATGAGACAAGCCTCGTGAGCCGACGCAGGCTCAACCGCTACGGAACCGTGCTGGCGGGTGTGTTTGTAATCATACTTTTATTGTGAGCGGGTGGCAATGAATGACCGTTGTATGC
>CAKVCR010000379.1 GCA_934725835.1 uncultured Odoribacter sp. | reverse complement strand
GGATACATCCAATCAGCGCAGCAAGCAGCCATCCGAAACCAACGATAAAAAATCCGTCGCGGGTCTTCATCGTATGCTTTTTCGGTTTCGCAAATAAGACGCAGAGCAAACCGGCAGCAAGGAGAAACAGACAGGTGATAAGAAAGGCGCGGCAGGCAGCGGTCTCTTCGTAAATGAAAGCAGTAGCAATCGCGGGAATCATCGCAGTTCCGATACAGAGCGCGATAATCCCGTAGATGTGAGTAATCAATCGGATGTTGAGGATAAATTTCATCGTAAAGCCCCCTTTCTTTTTAGCGGTTCGGATTCCAGAAGCGCGGTGAGAACAGCATTAAAAGTGTGTAAATCTCAAGTCTCCCCGCAATCATCACAAAGGAAAGCAGCATCTTGATTGCAGGGGAGAAAAAGCCGTAGTTCATCACAGGACCGACTTCATTAAATCCGGGGCCGATATTGCCGATGGAAGAAGCTGCGGCCGTCACCGCCGTTGCCATGTCATGTCCGCCCGCGGCAATCAAAAGAGCAGTCGCGGCAAAGAGCAGCAGGTAAAGAAAGAAGAAACCGGCAATGGACTGTACGGTATCGATGGAAAGAACTTTGTCTTTCAGCTTGATTTTGGTAATGGCATTTGGGTGGAGCCGTACAAGGACACCGCGCCGAATCAGTTTGAAAAGAACAAGGACACGAATAACCTTGATGCCGCCTCCGGTAGAAGAACTGCATCCGCCGACAAACATCAGAAGAAAAAGGATGGTCTTCGGAAAGGAGGGCCACAGGTCAAAATTAGTCGTGCAATAGCCGGTCGTTGTCAGAATCGAGAGACACTGAAACAGCGAACAGCGGATTGCTTCTCCCGGCGCGCTGAAAATTCCGGACAAAAGCAGATAAAGGGAAACGGCAGATGCGGAACCTACCGTAATTAAGATATAAAGGCGCAGCTCAGCGTCCTGAAGCACCTCTTTCGGATGATGAAAAATCCCGAGGTAATAAAGATTGAAATTGATACCGGCAAGAAACATAAATGCAGTAATTACCCATTCTACAGAAGCACTGTTAAAATGGGCAACGCTGTCATTATAATTGGAAAAACCGCCGGTTCCGATGGTGGAGAAGGAATGCGTCATTGCGTCAAACCAGTCAAGACCGCAGAGCATCAGAATCACAGTCTCCAAAACGGTGAAGGCAGTATAAAACACATAAAGTGTTCTGGCAGAGTTTGTGATTTTCGGCATCACTTTACTGAAAGTCGGACCGGTAAGCTCCGCCGCGGCCACCGCCTGACCATCGAATCCGAGTGCGGGAAGCAGGGCAACTGCCATAAAGAGAATACCGAGACCGCCGAGCCAATGCGTAAAACTGCGCCAGAACAAAAGACCTCGCGGGAGTGCCTCGATATCCGAAAGAATCGAAGACCCTGTGGTAGAAAGCCCGGAGGACGCTTCGAAAAAGGCATCGGCAAAGTGTGGAATGGCGCCGGAAATCAAAAACGGCAGTGCCGAAATGGCACTGGCACTGAGCCAGCAAAACGAGACAACAAGAAAACCATCCCTGATCCGGAATGGCTCAGGGGATGGTTGTACGGTCTTTAAAATCAAAGTTCCGGCCGTGCAAAGCGGTATCGTAACCAGCAGGAACGCCCGCGCGGTCGAAACCTCGTGGTAGAGGAGACTGACCGCCGCGGAGGGAATCATCGAAGCGCCGATTACAATCAAAAATAAAGCAATCACTCGGAGAATTCCCCGAAAGTTTAAATACATAATATTCCTCCTTATTTCAGGAAGCTGAATTTTTTTGTGCGGAACAGTTTCTCCAGTTCCGGAATTTCCGAAAGCAAACAGAGAATAATCACCCTGTCATTTTCGCGAATGATGGTGCTTCCGTTTGGAATGATGACATCGTTTCCCCGATGAATGGCAGCGATAATGATGCCGTCCGGCAGAGAAAGCGTGCGAATCGGACGATCCATAATCGCCATGTGATCGTTTGCCACAATCTCAAGAATCTCGGCCTGTCCCTGAATCAGCTGGGAAGAAATGACGCGGCCGGTCCCTTGGATGAAGCGGAGCAGGTGGCTGGCTTCAATATCCAGCGGATTGAGTGCCATGTCAATCCCGATTCCTTCGATGATTCCGTAATAGCTTTCACGGCTGACTTTGGCGATTACATCATCAATCCCGTGCTGTTTGGCCATCAGCGCCAGAAGAAGGTTCTCCTCATCATAGCCGGTAGCCGTGACAAAAGCGTCCATATCATCCAGATTTTCTTCTTCAAGGAAAGAAATATCGGTTGCGTCTCCATGCAGAATCATGACATCATCCAGGTTTGCGGAGAGGTAATGGCAGCGTTCCTTGTTTGCTTCGACAATCTTAACGGAAATGCCGAATTCGGACAACTTGCGGGCAAGATAAAATCCTGTTTTTCCGCCGCCGATAATCATTGCCTTTTGGAGATCCGTATATTTTCCGCGAACATGCACCTTGGCGCTTAACTCGGAAATCGCGTTCCGCTCACCGATGATATAAATTCCGTCATTCTTTCGAATC
>CAKVCR010000378.1 GCA_934725835.1 uncultured Odoribacter sp. | reverse complement strand
GTTTATATGACTCAAGATATTGGTACTGCTTATGAGCGTTTCAATGAATTCGCAATGGATGAGATGATATATGTAGTAGGTAATGAGCAGAATTACCATTTTCAAGTGTTGTCTTTAATTTGTGGAAAATTGGGTTTTGATTGGGCCAATAAAATAAAGCATTTGTCATACGGTATGGTAGAGTTGCCGGAAGGCAAGATGAAATCGCGTGAAGGTACAGTTGTTGATGCTGATGATTTGATGGAAGCAATGATAGATACAGCTCGTGAAACTTCTCGTGAATTAGGTAAGTTGGATGGTTATTCGGAGGAAGAGGCAGAAGATGTTTATAGGAAGGTGGCTTTGGGGGCTTTGAAATATTTCATTTTGAAAGTAGACCCGAAGAAGACTATGATGTTCAATCCGAAAGAATCGATTGACTTTAACGGAAATACTGGTCCATTTATTCAGTATACCTACGCACGTATACAATCTGTGTTACGAAAAGCTGCAGAGAAGGGAATGGTGCCTCAAGATGCTGATTTGCACATAGAATTGTCGGATAAGGAACAAAATTTGATAAAATTGCTTTCCAAGTTGCCGGATGTAGTGAAAGAGGCTGGTATTACTTACAGCCCTGCTTTATTGGCAAATTATTCTTTTGATTTAGCAAAAGAGTTTAATCAGTTCTATCATGATTTTTCAATCTTGAAGGAAGAGAATACTACATTGAAAAATTTCCGTTTGCTATTGGCTAAAGAATGTGCTGAGGCGATAAAGAATGCTATGGGAACTTTGGGGATTGAGATGCCGGATAGAATGTAAGGATATGAACTTGACGAATTATCATAGTCATAGTAATTTTTGTGACGGTAAAGCGCCATTGGAAGATTTTGTGAAATCGGCTATAGCAGCCGGTTTCACTGCTTATGGGATATCCTCCCATGCACCATTGCCTTTTCCCACTCGATGGACAATGGAGACGGAGCAGATTCCTGATTATTTTAGAGAAATCGAGCGGTTGAAAAGCAAATATGCCGGACAAATAGAATTATATACCGGCATGGAAATCGATTACTTGAATGAAGAGAGCAATCCTGCTAACGAGTATTTCTCGCATCTGCCTTTGGATTATCGGATTGGTTCCGTGCATTTGGTTTATACGGATGAGGGAGAAGTGATAGATACGGATACTAACCCTGACAATTTTCAATTATTACTACAGCAGCATTTTGCTGGAGATTTGCAACGTATGGTCGGGCGTTATTTTGAGGCTTCTATGCGTATGTTGGAGAAAGGTGGTTTCGATTTTATCGGACATGCAGATAAAATTGCTTATAATGCGGATTTTTGCCAAGCTGGTTCCACGGAAAGTACTTGGTATTCGAAAATGCGCAATGAGTTGTTTGATTTGATTGCAGAGAAGGGTGTAATCATGGAAATCAATACAAAGGCTTGGTTGAAAAAGAATTGCTTTTTTCCGATGCAGGATTATTGGTTGGATATTTTACAACGTAAGATTCCGGTTGTTGTTAATTCTGATGTCCATTTGCCAGAATTAGTGAATGCCGGACGACCAGAGGCCTTAAAGAAATTGAAAGAGATAGGCTTTACGACAATTTGTGAATTTCATCACGGAGAATGGCAAACTGTTGACATTCAATAAATGTGTTTATGAATATGGATTTGGATTTAGGAAAAGCATTGGATTTGGCGGAAATATGGGCAAAAGAGGTAGGTGACATTCATCTCTCGTATTTTCGTGGTAACAATTTGGATATACATACAAAGTCAAATGTGTATGATGTTGTCACCCGTGCAGATAAAGAAAGCGAAGCTTTTTTATTGTCGAAAATCGGAGAACATTTCCCAGAACATACAGTGCTAGGAGAAGAAACAGGTGAACATGCAGGAATGACAGGCTATCGTTGGGTAATTGATCCGTTGGATGGAACAAATAATTTTAGTCAGGGCTTGCCCATTTTTACTGTTTCTATTGGTTTGCAATATGAGGGAATAACAGTCTTGGGAGTGGTATATGCACCTTGTCAACAAGAGTTGTACTCTGCGATTAGAGGTAAAGGTGCCTATATGAATGGCAAATCAATTCATGTGTCTGATAAGGAAGATTTGGCACATTCTGTATTGGCTACCGGTTTCCCCTATGACAAAGGAGTTAATCCGGATAACAATATTGCCAATTTGGTAGCAATCCTTCCTCATTTACGTGGAATACGCCGTATGGGAACTGCTGCATACGATTTGTGTTGTACTGCTGCTGGATGGTTGGATGGCTATTGGGAATTGAATTTAAATTTGTGGGATATGTGTGCTGGGGCATTGATTGTTGAAGAAGCAGGTGGAAAGGTTGTACACTTTCGCACAGATAGAGGAGTGTCTATTATTGCAGCTAATCCGATTCTTGTTAAACGTATTCAGGAAAAAGTTCGTTAAGATATTCTAATGCTAAGAGGTTGTGTCCAAACGCTGACACAGCCTTTTTTTATGCGCAAAGCCCAGACTTTCTCAAGCCCGGGCTTTGTTATTACCCAAAGTTTTCGTATCTTTAGGTATAA
>CAKVCR010000377.1 GCA_934725835.1 uncultured Odoribacter sp. | reverse complement strand
TTAAATCAAATAAAATACAAAGACAATATATGTTCATGGAGGTAAACATTATGATTCAAAAAGTTGGCGTTGTCGGCGCCGGAATGATGGGAGCAGAAATTGCACTTTGTTTTGCGAGAGCGGGTTACGAAACCGTACTCAGCGATGTAAACCAGGAACTGGCGGATAACGGAAAAGTGAAACAGGCTGCAGTCCTCGACAAAAACATCAAAAAGGGCAAGATCACAGAAGAAGATAAAGAACAGACACTTGCGCGTGTGCACGCAACCGCGGACATGCATGACATGGCTGACTGTGATCTGATCATCGAAGCAGCGCTGGAAGTTCTGGAAGTCAAGAGCAATATCTTTAAACAGTTGGATGAGATCTGCAAGAAAGAGACCATTCTGGCCAGCAACACCTCTTCCATTTCTATTACGAAACTCGCGGCTGCAGTCTCCGAACAAAGAAAGCCGCAGTTCATCGGCACCCATTTCAACTCACCGGCAAGCGTCATGAAGCTGGTCGAAGTGATCCCGGCGCTCCTGACGGCAGAAGAAACCGTAGAGACGGTATACCAGCTGCTGGTTGACATCGAAAAGGAACCGGTTAAGGTGAAGGACGTTGTAGGTTTTGGTCTGAACCGGATCTTCCACTGCATGTATCTGGAAGCGTGCCGTCTGGTTGAAGAAGGCGTATGCTCTGTGGAAGACGTAGACAAGATCTGCAAGTACGGCCTCGGTCACCCGATGGGGATCTTTGCTCTGCTTGACATTACCGGACACAACCTGAACCAGCAGGTCGATGAGATCCTGTTCGCGGAATACGGCGACAGATTCAGACCGAGTCCGCAGATCAGAAGACTGGTAGACTCCGGCAGATTAGGAAGAAAAGCTGGCGCAGGTTTCTATAATTACCTTTAGGCAATAAAAAAAATGATGCAAAGAAGCATCAAAAAAGCAATTTGACATCAAAAAAGCATAAATTTGATGATATACATGAAGAGAGGCAAAGGAAATGACTGTAAGACTAAAGGCAAAGACATAATATTAAAAGTAGAAATTTCAATATTTTTTCGTACAATGTTAAATGATTTGATTACATTTTAACATAGTAGGAAAGTTATTGGCACAGAAGTTGCGATATAGCATTGTGTAAAGCAATACTTAAGCTCAGAAAATGATTTTAGGAGGAAGAAAATGAAAAGAGTAATTGCAATTTTAATGGTATTATTATTATCCTTCTCATTAGTTGCATGTGGTAATGGTGGAACTGAACAGCAAACTGGTGAAACAAAAACAATTAAAATCGGCACACCAAATGCAGCTGACGAAACAGATCCATATTATATGGCGGCATGCTATATTCAGGATTATTTCGATGCAAATAGTGATGCAGGTATCAAGATTGAAGTTTATCCGAATAGTACACTTGGTGGAGAAACTGAAATGTTTGAAGGAATGCAGATGGGAACTGTAGACATGGCAGTTGTCAACAATAGCTGTGCGACGAACTATATTCCACAGTGTGCTCTTTTGGACTTACCATTCATTCTTCCGGATTATGCAACTGCTAAAGCTGTATTCTCAGGCGAACTGAAGGATATGCTGCTTGGTATGTATGATGGCTCTGGTGTTAAATCTTTAGGTCTTGCAATTGGAGGATTCCGTATTCCTGGAACGATGGGCACTGAAATTCGTAAGCCTGATGATATGAAGGGTCTGAAGATGAGATGTGTAGAAAATCAGGTGTATATGAATACGTATAAGGCCTTTGGCGCTAATGCATTACCAATGGCGTTTTCTGAAGTATTAACAGGCCTTCAGCAGGGAACAATTGATGGAACTGACTTCGGTGCAAGTGTATATTGGACAAGCGGTTTTGCAGACATTATTAAAACAATTTCCGTTACAAATCAATTCTGTGCGGTGTTATCCGTTGATATTTCTCAGAAGCTTTGGGATGAATTGAGTGCCGAACAGCAGAGCCTGCTTTCAACTGCAGCAGAAGAAGCGTGTGCGAAAGCTTTAGATGCACAGGAAGCAAATGATGCAGAAAAATTACAACTTCTTGCAGATGCAGGCGTAAAGATCATTCCAACAGAAGAAATTGATCTGCAGGCATTTAAAGATTGCTTAGGCGATGTATATGCAGAATATATGGATCAGATTGGTCAGGAAACTTATGATAAATTTGTTGCAGAAGTAGAAAGACTCCAAGGCTAGACTGCATTTACAAGCGCGTATTTTATTGACAGCTATCCAATCTTGGATGGCTGTCATATTTTAAGGAGGTTAAAATGCTGAGAATCTTAGATAAGGTTGAGAATGCTGTAAGTAAGGTTGTGGGATGGATGCTAATTCTAATCATTTCGCTCCTAGCTATTTGCTGTATTCTACAAGTATTTACTAGGTTTGTTTTAAACAACTCATTGACATGGACAGAAGAACTAGCAAGATATTGCTTTATTTGGGGTGGAGTGCTTGGCATAGCCCTTGCTTTTAAAGAAAAAACACATGCTCGCATCTTGGCTGTTTATGATAAATTTCCCGAGAAAATCAGGACAGGCTTAGAAGG
>CAKVCR010000376.1 GCA_934725835.1 uncultured Odoribacter sp. | reverse complement strand
GGATTGACTTACGAAGTGGATTTAAGTGGACTTTGATTAGTATACAACATTTTTTGACGGAGGAGACAATCGGATGAATAATGAAACTGATTCAATAAATGATTTTGGTAAATATCTTGAGGGAAAACCGGCGCACAAGATATATACTGAATATAAGAAAATACTTTCTGAAAGGAATAAAGGAATACCGTTTGGTCAAAAGATGTCTCTCTATCTTGGAGCAAAAAAAGACGATGAATTAATGGCTGCAATAGCTTGTTTTACATTTTCCTCAAATGGACGAGGCATTAAAAGTGATGCATAAAGTTATTTGTGATAATTCGATAATGGCAGATGCCATGAAACAGATGTATCTGGACGAAATAATGAGCTCATTACAAAGAAAGACTATCCGGTATTGGAGAACGCCGGAAGTTGAAAAAGAAAAGGAGAACAAAGAACTTGCTGAAGCAATTGAAGCATTTACGTTCTTGAAAAAAGCACAGTGCATCGAGTAATTCATAAATGGGTGCCACGGACTGGTTGGTGAAAAGAGCACAGGGAAGCTATAAAAATATGCGAACAGATTGAAAATGGGTCATATTAATGAGGGAGGATATATGTTCAAAAGATTGAATATAAAGGAATGGCGGCAATTTTCGGATGTTGATATTGTTTTTCATGAACATCTAACAGTTTTGACGGGAGCGAATGGTGCTGGAAAAACAACAATTCTGAACTTGCTTTCAAAAAGCACAGGGTGGAATCCGCAATTTGTTAGTTCATATGAAAAGGATGAAAGGGGCATCACTAAATATTTTAATAGTCTGAAAAAATTGGGGCGAAGATTCTTTATTAGAAAGGAAACTCTAGACCAAAGTGTCGAGAATAAATTGGGAGAATTAGAGTTTGATGACGGCACTATTGGAGATCTAGTGTTGCCGAATAGTGTGAAAAATGGAACGTATGAAATTGAGATTAGAAAAGGAAAAATGGAGAAGGGAGTCTATACGAGTTCACATAGGCCAAACTTTCCATATAAAGAAGTAAAAACAATTCCGACAACAGTTGCAACGCGTCAGCAAATATATAATAAATATAATGAGTTCAATAAATCGTTTGTATTTGACACATATCGTAATGCAAATGAAGTTTCAGCTACATCTTTGATTAAGGAAACATTGGCATCTCTTGCGATTTTTGGGTATGGAAACCAATCGGTTTCGAGAAACGAAACTGCACGGGAGCTGTTTGAGGGATATATAAATATTCTTAAAATAGTATTGCCTCCTAAACTTGGATTTGAGAAAATCGTTGTGGATATTCCAGAAGTAATGCTGTGTACAAAGACGGGAAATTTCCCGATAGATGCTGTTTCAGGTGGAATATCATCTATAATTGATATCACATGGCAACTTTATATGTTTTCAGATGTTTCGGACTCTTTTGTTGCGTTGATTGACGAACCTGAAAATCATTTGCATCCAGAGTTGCAAAAAAGTTTTTTGGGTAATCTTATTAAGGCATTTCCTCATGTGCAATTTATTGTGGCTACACATAATCCGTTTATGATAAGCGCAGTGAAAGATTCTAATGTGTATGTCTTAGATTACAACGAATCTCATAAAGTTTATTCAACGAAACTGGACTATGTTAATAGGGCTGGAACATCAAATGCTATCCTTCGAGAAGTATTGGGGATTGATACATCCATTCCGTTTTGGGCGGAGGAGCAACTTGAAAGCATAATCAAGAAGTATCTATCCTTGGATTTTACTCAGGAAAATCTGGATAACTTAAGATACGAAATGAAGGAAATTGGATTGTCCGATTTTATTCCTGATACTATTGCTCAAATTGCAGAGGGGAAAATTCAATGATAAAGTTATCAAAAGTGGAAAAACCACAAGTTCTGGTAGATTTTGCTGAGCAGTGGACAAATGAATATTTGGATTGCCTTCGGAGAGGTGAAAAGCCAAGTGAGACTATAGCACATAGGTATAATAATAAAGCGATAAAGGACACACTTGAAAAAGAAACATTTGGGAAATGTGCTTATTGCGAGAGCAAAATTAAGCACGTTGAATTTGGAGACATTGAACATATATTACCTAAATGTAAAGATGCTCGTCCAGACTTATATGTCGAATGGAGTAATTTAACATTGGCTTGTGAGGTGTGTAATCGAGTAAATAAAAGGGATTACTATAACCCGAATGTACCGTTAGTTAATCCTTATGAGGATAATCCAAAAGAATTCTTTATCTTCCTTGGAACGATTATTACGGCAAGAAAAGACAATAAACGTGGGGCAATTACTGAAAGCATCTTAGATTTAAATCGCAGCGACCTAGTTGTTAGAAGAAATGAAAGATTGCAATCTGTTAATAAGCTATTGCGATCATGGGAGCAAACTAATGATAAGGCAATGAAGGACGTTTTAACTGAGGAGCTAAAAAGAGAATGTACACCGGATAAAGAGTATTCTGCATTTGTTAAATCTTTTCTTATTGCAAAAGGGTTCCCAGAAGATAAATTGCAGTAAGATATAACTACCTTGGTACATAAAGTGTTGCAA
>CAKVCR010000375.1 GCA_934725835.1 uncultured Odoribacter sp. | reverse complement strand
GCATTTGAAGCAATTGGCTTTAAAGATGCAATTATTGCCAAGGATTATCCTAAAAATGATCCGAATTTTGATCCTGATGATATTCGTTATTCTTGTTTCCGTTATGCAACTACAACTGTTGCTAATGCCATGGGACCGTCTTGGACAGACCCTCGTTCCGGAGAAATTATTCAGGGTTCTGTTTACATGTATCATGATGTGTTGAAATTATTGCATAATTGGAAGTTTGTCCAAACTGCGCAAGTAGATCCGAAAGCTCGTGCTGCAGTATTTGATGAAGCAACAATGGGAGCAAGTTTACGTTACGTAGCTTCGCATGAAATTGGTCATACATTAGGTTTGATGCATAATATGGGAGCTTCATATTCTATTCCTGTAGATTCTTTGCGTTCTCCCGGTTTCACTGCGAAATATGGAACAACAACCTCTATTATGGATTATGCTCGTAATAACTATGTCGCTCAGCCAGAAGATAGGAATGTAAGTTTAATTCCGCCTTTATTGGGTGTTTATGACATTTTTATGATCAAATTAGGTTACGCTCCTATATATGATGCAGCAACTCCTGCTGATGAATATGAAACTTTGAATCGGTGGATTTTAGAAAAGGTTGATGATCCGATGTATACTTATGGGGCACAACAAGTGTTAGGTGTTATTGATCCAGCTTCGCAATCAGAGGCATTAGGCGATGATGCTGTGAAAGCAAGTCGTTATGGAATTAAAAACTTAAAGTACATAATGGACCATCTTATAGAGTGGAGTACAGAAGTGAATAGACCATATACACAAACGAAAGAATTGTATAAAGAATTAATTAAGCAATATCGGCGTTATATGGGACATTGTATGGCTTATATTGGTGGTTTATATTTGAAAAACCCTGTGGCAGGAGATGGACAAAAAGGTTTTGTTCCTGTTGTTCGTGAAAAGCAAAAAGAAGTGGTGAATTTTTTCTTTAATGAATTTAAAGAACAACCTAGGTGGTTAGCTAAAAAAGAAATATTGATGTTATGGGATTCTGGTAATGATGTTATTGCAGGTTTACAGGCTACTTTATTAAGAAGCTTGTTGAATGGTAATACTTTAGGTAAGGTTGGAATTAATGCAAAGTATGCAGAGCATGCATATACTCAGAGAGAATATTTGAATGATTTGTATAAAGGAGTATGGAATAAAACAGAGCAAAGTAGGACATTAGATAGTTATGAGCGGAATTTGCAATATGTGTATGTGCAATGTCTGTTGAAAGAAATGGATTTGACAGATGGCACTAGTAAAAAATCTAAGAGTTTGTCTTTTAATATCTTTGAAGAAGATATGTCACCTTGTATGAAGTATGAATGTTGTTATCACATTTCTCGGGAAATGTCTGAAGATACGAAAGAGTCTGATTTGAAGATCAATGCAAAAACGTTATATTTTGCACAGTTGGTCAAAATTAAGGATTTACTGAAGACTAAAAGAAATTCTGCTACTTCAACAGAAGATAGGGCACATTACGATTATTTATACTATGAGCTAAATAAGATATTGAAATAAATGAAAAAAAATAACTGGCTGATGCCAGTTATTTTTTTGTTGTTCAACCAGGACTCGAACCTGGACAAACAGGACCAGAATCTGTTGTGCTGCCATTACACCATTGAACAGAATAAAGCATTATCATTCATTTGTTGTTCAACCAGGACTCGAACCTGGACAAACAGGACCAGAATCTGTTGTGCTGCCATTACACCATTGAACAATACAATCGCTTTATTTTGACGGCACAAAAGTAGCTATTTATTTTGTATATCCAATAGATAAGCTATTTTTTTTTAGAAAACTGAATAAAAAAACCGGCTATGCCGGTTTTTTATGATTATCGGAATTACTTACTTAGTAGCATTTTCCAAACGTTTCATCATCATAAAGATGAATAATGCTGAAATCAGACACAATACAATCAAAATTGACCATAATGCCCATAATTCCATGTGTCCCCATAGCATACCGATGACAGATACCAAATAGTTACCAATAGCTGTGGCTCCAAACCAAAGCCCCATCATTAATCCTTTGTATTTTGGTGGTGCAACTTTAGATACAAACGAAATTCCCATGGGTGACAGAAACAATTCTGCAAAGGTTAATATTAAATAGGTGTTAATCAGTACAGTCGGAGATACTAATAGATTGCTGTCAACAACTGTTGCCGTATCGGCATTTGGCATAGGAAGACCCATCGAGCACATAGCCATTACAGCAAATCCTAAAGCGGCAATTAACATACCAATACCAATTTTACGTGGAGCTGATGGTTCTTTGCCTCTTTTTGCCAATGCGCCGAATACTGCCAGAGATACCGGAGTTAAGGCTACCACAAAGAATGGGTTGAATTGCTGAAACATTTGAGGAAGAACTTCGATGGAGGTTCCAGGTTCTAAAGACATGTATCTATATACTAATGTGCCAATGGAAAGTGCTACGACAATTGCTGAAATTGCTTTTGTTTTACCAGCTTTCGACTGGAATAATGAGAACAAGCTATATACTAGTGCAATAACAAAAACAAGATTGAGTACATC
>CAKVCR010000374.1 GCA_934725835.1 uncultured Odoribacter sp. | reverse complement strand
CAGATATTGCGTATGACGGAAATGTGTTTTGGGAAAATCATCCTCCGATGAATAAATTGTATGAAAAGATAACCGGAGAACCAATACCTCCTTCTACGTCGGTGTCAAAAATGAGATGTTACAACTTCTTTTTAAATTATGAAGAATCAGCTCTCTACTATATCTATGATTTGATGGATTATTATGCATATAGAAATGAATACCCTGATGATGACTTAATAAATGTTGTTATGGACAAAAATACAATGTCTTGTCTGGTGAGTCGTAAAAAAGAAAATCCTAATCAAATAGTAGTGACTCGAGGATATGCAAGCAATAAGGGCGGAATGACCAGTTCATGGGTATATACGTATGAAGCTGATAGAATTACCTTAACACGAGAATCTATAATGCAAAGTAATGATGCATATAATTCTATTTTTTATACGAATAAAAATAAATTATATCGTTGGTATAATTGGAATGCATCTCCTGTATTGCCTGAGATGCCGGTAATTTCATTGGATGAAAATTGTGAGATTACGTGTTTTAGTTTCACACCGGACAGTAAGCGATTGTATTTAGGCGTTTATAATTCTAGATTGCCTGATTTAAAAGGAAGCGTATATGTTTATGATGCGGATGCTTTGGATCCGGAAACGAATCAATTGAAGTTGATAAAGAAATATGAGGGTATAGCAGATAAGCCTATAAAAGTTTTTTGGAAAAACAATAGAAAATGATGAGAACAAAATATTTATTGATATTCGCTTTATGGTTTTGTATGCCTTTGTTTAGTAAAGGTATATCAAAATGTGATTCGCTAAGAGTTGTAGGAGATGTCAGCCATTATGTATTTAAAGATACAGCAGATAATGAGTGCACATTTGCAGCTTTGAAAGGTAAATATGTTTTTCTGGACATTTGGTCGATGAGTTGCGGACCTTGTTTGAGAGAAATGGCATACCTTGAGACTATTGTGGATAAATATAAAGATAAACCGATACTCTTCATTTCAATTTGTGTGGAGAATAATATTGCATTATGGAAAAAATTTTTAAAGCAAAAAGGGATGAAAGGTGTACATTGGATAACTCCTCTTTTTTCTCCTTTTTTAAAGGAAAATGGCTTTATAGGTGTGCCTCGTTTTGTGCTTTTAGATAAGAACGGTCGTATCATGTGGAGAAATGCAAACCGTCCTTCCGATGCTAATTTGCAAAAAGAATTAGACCAATTGTTTAAATAGCAATATATAGAAAGAAAATAGAACAGATAGGAGGCTTGAAGAATTCTTGATATGTGCAAACTTTGCACATATCAAGGATTATGGTAATAGAGAGGAGGCTGTTATGTCTATCATTATAACCCCAAATCAGAATGATCTATTGGGGTTAAAGCATTCTTTTGCAAGTGTATGATGTTGCAAATAATGTAATATCAAAGAATCTCAGATGAGGTTGATTTTTATAAATACAAGAAAGCGTGAGAACTAAGACCCGTCGTATCCTCTCCGAAGCAGAAGAGGTTCTTGAAATGGAGAGCCATGAAACACGAACGGACGAAGAACTTTCCGTGGAAGAGTTCCAGGCCCGGACATTCCGTATAAAGGAAAAGATGAATAGTACGGATGTTCCGAAGAAAATAAAGAAGGCAGTAGAAAAGACAGCAAAGGAATACATCCCGAAAATGCTTGAATATGAGCGTGCTCTTGATATTATGGGGAAACGCAACTCCTATTCGAAAACTGATGAAGATGCCACGTTCATGCGCATGAAGGAGGACGCCATGAAAAACGGCCAGTTAAAGCCCGGTTACAATATACAGATAGCCACGGAAAACCAGTTCATTACCAATTATGCCGTTTATCACCGACCCACCGATACGCTCACGCTTATCCCTTTCCTGGAGAGTTTTGAAAAACGTTACGGCAGACAAAGCAGAGTGGTGGTTGCCGACTCGGGTTACGGAAGTGAGCAGAACTATGAATACCTGTTTGGTCCTAACCTCATCCCTTACGTAAAGTACAATATGTTCCATCAGGAGCAGAAACGTAAGTACAAGAAAAATGCCTTCCTCGTGCAGAATCTGTTCTATAACCCGAAAGGAGATTACTACGTCTGTCCAATGGGCCAGTATCTGTTTTTCATCCGGGAAGAAAAACGGAAATCCGATGCAGGATATATCTCACAGGTCAGTATATACAGGGCTGCAAAATGTCTGGGATGTCCCGTTCGGGGGCTTTGTAACAAAGCTATGGGGAACAGACAGATAGAAGTGAATCACACGCTCAACCGGTACAAAGAAAAAATCAGATATATGCTCAACAGCGAAGAAGGGATATTTCACAGGAAGAAAAGACCCGTTGAACCTGAAGCAGTATTTGCAGATATTAAAGAAGCAGGTAAGTTCAGACGATTCAGATTAAGAGGGATTAACGGAGTCGGTATAGAGTTCGGATTAAAAGCTATTGCACATAATATCAAAAAGATTGCGGCGTGCCGGGGTAAATATGGCTTTGGGTTGGTAAAAACGGAGCAGACTGTTACAGCAAAAACGGCCATGCTGTTACAGTTCTGACGAGGCAAAGTTATTGTTTTT
>CAKVCR010000373.1 GCA_934725835.1 uncultured Odoribacter sp. | reverse complement strand
CTACAAATACAGTGGATTATAATCATCCTTCTACAATTCAAGAAGAAAACTATGCGTCATATGAAGATTGGGTAGAGGAAGAATTATCTGTGATTCAATATTATACAGATTGTACGAACAAAGACTTGGAATATATGCGACAAATCGCATTGCAGGACCATGCATATTTTAGAGAGCAAATACGCTTATTTAACGAGCAGGTGAATCAACAAAATGACATATCACAACAAATGTTTGATCAACAAATGCAGATGGACAATGGATTCTAGAAGGAGGATAAATATGTTGGACAAAAAGGTATTGTGTGCACTATCAATAATGGGATTGTATTTGGTTGGATGTTCTAATGTTGAAGAACCCGTAAAAGAAGAAAAGAGTGAAGTAATTCATGAAGTTGAAAATGTAGAAGAATCCACATATTCATATAATCCTAATCAGGAAGAGTCTCAAGTGGAAAGTAATAATAATCCAGTATATGAAGTACAACAACCACAAGAAGAAGACATTGAAGTACCTGCATGTGATGATACGATTCCTTATGGTGCATACACATCTTATAATGAGGCGAACATGGCGGCTCAAAATGCTTTAAATGAAAACTTCTTTGCGCAAGGCTGGTTCAACGGACATTATGGTGTGGATACTCATCAAACGGAGTGTGGAACAATTTACTATACATATTGGTTTGAGGAGTTTGTAGGAAGTTGAGAATTGAAATAAAAATTCACATAACTGACATGCATATTGTCAATAAACGTGGTATTTAAAAGATATGAAGTGTTGGAGGACAATAATATGAAAGCTTATGTGAAGGTGAAAAAGGATTATAATTCAGGATTGATTGTAGGGCATAGTCAGAATATGCAGAAAGCTATTTCAGGATTTAATGAAATAGCTTGTGAAGTAGTTCTATATTATTCACTAGATGATGTATATGATCAAATCACTAGAGAAGATATTGTCGTGGATTATATTAAGCAGTGTGAGAATGTCTTTGCGAAGTTTGGTGTGCTTAATCCGCATGTGGATGATTATCCGGAATGCTTAAAGGAATTTCTAGGAAGAAAGATATGGAAAGATACCATTAATTCGATTGCGGCAAATGAAGATAAGTGGTCAGCTGGATGGTTTGTGAAACCAGTAGATAGTAAGGTATTTACGGGTAAGGTCATTTCTAGTATTAAGGATTTAATGGGTTGTGGAGCTTATAATGATAATTTTGAAGTCCTATGTAGTGAGCCTGTTGAATTCATGCGTGAATGGCGTTGTTTTGTGTATTATGATGAAATTATTGATGTACGTCCATATAAGGGAGATTGGCACTATAATTATGATGCGAATGTATTGGATTGTATAATGAATTGTTTTGTGAAATGGGATCAAAGACCTATGGCTTGTTCGATTGATATTGGTGTGACTAATGATGGTAGAACGCTATTGATTGAGTGTAATGATGCTTATTCGTTAGGTTCTTATGGATTGGAAGATTATAAATATGCCAAATTGTTGTCGGCAAGATGGTCACAATTATTAGATCGAGAGGATGTGTTCGATTATCGAAAATATGAATGATTTGTAAAATGTATCTTGACACTTGAAATCGCTTACGATATATTATTAAAGGAAGTGTTACTGTTAGGCAGGCATGATTACATAAAAGGAAATAAATGGGATGGTTTATATCTTTTTATGTGGTCGTGCCTATTTTTTTGTAGAAGGAGAGAGCATGAGAGTTATCAAAGCGTTGAATAACAATACTGCACTTGTTAAAAATGATGATAAAGAATTCATTGTGATGGGTAAGGGTATTGCGTTCAATAAGAAGAGAAATGATTTGATTGATGAACAAAAAATCGAGAAGAAATATGCTTTGCAGAATGAATCTGTAAATCGTATTTTGGAAAATATTCGTGTAGAAGATTTGGAATTGGCCAACCAGATTATTAAGCATGGAGAAGAAGAACTTGGATATACTTTTAATGATTCTATTTTACTTGCCTTGGCAGATCACTTGAGTTTAGCTTTAAAAAGAGCTAAGGAGAATTTGTTTTTTGGAACGCCTTTGGAATGGGATATTTAATTGATTTATCCAAATGAATATCGCTATGCATTAAGATGTGTGCATATGATCAATGAAACAATGGATTTAAAAATCCCAGAGCAAGAGGCGAGTTTTATTGCACTACATTTTATCAATGCATCTGCCAATAAGAAGGATATGGATGAAACAATGATGACGACAAAAATCATTCAAAATATTTTGAATATAGTTCGTCGCTACTACAAAAGAGATTTTGATGAAAATAGTTTTGATGTTTCAAGATTTATTATTCATATCCGCTATTTTGTTCGACGACAAATTAATGGCGATGTACTAAGTGCAGACACAAGTATCGCAAAGATAGTTGCACAAAGATATCCAGATGATTATCAGTGTGCGATGTTGATATCTAAGTTTTTAACAGAACAATACGGTTGGGAAGTAAGTACGAGTGAGGAGCTTTATTTAACACTTCATTTAAATCGTATTAATGCAACAAACTAAAAAAATGGTGTTACTGGTTCGACCAGGCATGACTCAAGAGGATGTATA
>CAKVCR010000372.1 GCA_934725835.1 uncultured Odoribacter sp. | reverse complement strand
GGTTCTTAGCTCAGTTGGTTCAGAGCATCTGGTTTACACCCAGAGGGTCGGGGGTTCGAATCCCTCAGGACCCACACTAGAAGGAAGTCTTAAAAGGGCTTCCTTTTTTATTGCAGTTGCAGATGATAGTTGGCTTCTATTTTGCTATTTATTGCTTTGTTACAATTATTTTTACGAAAGAATTCGTCGATTTCTGAAATAATATGTTTACATTTGGTCTTCGCTTTTTACTTGCGAGACTTAAATTTAAGAGCATGCGTTCGGATATTGAAATCGTTAATGAGATAAAGGAAGGTAAAATTTCTGCTTTCCGTGAATTATATGCTCGGTATGCGGATTTGATTTATCGAAATATTCTTGCACGTGTGAATAGCTCTTTTGTTGCAGATGATATTTTTCAAGATTTTTTTATTCAAGTGTGGGAGAAAAGAACTTCTATTCAAGTATCTTCTTCTGTAAAAGGATATTTATTAATATGGTTGAAGAATCATATTCTGAATACAATTAAACAAGAGCAAATTAGAAACAAATATCAAGATAATGTAGTGTTTGAAGAGGAGGAAGATTCCACATGGGTACAAATTGTTTCAGATGATTTAGGTGATAATATTCAGAGAATTGTATCGAAATTTCCTCCACGTTTGCAATGTGTATACATGCTTCGTCAGGAACAAAATTTATCGATAAAAGAAATAGCTGAGAAATTGTCTGTATCAGAACAAACCGTTAAAAATCAATTAACAGATATCATGCACAGGCTACGTAAAGAAGTGCATGGAAAAAATTTTTTATTCATTTATATAGTACTTTTTGCTTCCAGGAATTGTCTTTAAGATAAAAATCACAATGGAAGTGGACGATATATATAAATTGCTAGAGAAGTATCAAAAAAAACAATGTACACCAGAGGAAGAGGAGCGAATAGAACGTTGGTACAGAACGTTTGATGAGCATGTAGAAAAAATGCCTCAAGTGCCGGAAGGGAAGTTGGAGCAGTTATGGTGTATAATCGAAAATCGGATAGATATGTCTTCAAGAGTGCGATATTTGAAGGTCGCATTACGATATGCTGCGGTTGTTGTCGTGTTAGTTGCTGTGGGGTTGACATATTTTTTGTCAAAAGAACAGGAGAATGAAGCTTCAATATCTATGGCACAAGAAGAAATCTTGCCGGCGCATGGTGTTACTGTATTGGAATTAAGTGATGGACGTCAGGTTGTATTGACGTCTGCAGAAATGATCTTTGAACAAGAAGGTCAGGTAATCAAAAATGATTCAACAAAAATTTTGGATTATACCTCGGTGAAGGAGACCGAAGATGAATCTCCTATGTACAATACAATAAAAGTTCCTATTGGTGGCGAGTATCAAATTTTGTTAGCAGATGGGACGAAGGTGCATTTAAATTCTTGCTCTTCTCTTAGATACTCAATACCATTTACCGGCGAAAGAAGAGAGGTAGAATTGACAGGAGAGGCTTATTTTAATGTGGCTAAAGACAATAAACCATTTGTGGTGAAAACTCCGCAAATTGATATCAAGGTATTGGGAACATCATTTAATGTGTCCTGTTATCAAGATGACGAGAAGATTACTACCACTTTAGTAAAAGGAGTGGTAGTTGTCAATAGTCGTACTGCCGGGAAAGAATATAAAATTCTGCCCGGAATGACATTGGCTTTCGATAAAAACAGTAAGCAAGTTGATTTGAGAGAAGATGATATTGAACTATATACTTCGTGGATGCACGGGAAGTTTGTGTTTGAAGACATGCGCTTGGAAGATATTATGAGAAAGTTGAATCGTTGGTATAATTGTCAAATTTTGTATGAGAATGATTCTTTACGGAATCTTCGTTTTAGCGGTTCGGCAGAAAAAGATCATTCGGCAAAGTATTTATTGGAGATGATAGAGGTGGTAACGGATGTGAAATTTGAAATTTCGGGTTCAACGATATTAGTGAAAGGAAAGCAGTAGATAACATTCGCAAAACGGCTTGTCAAACTTCTTTTGTGAATGAATATAAACTATAATAACAGTAATATGAAAAAAAAATGGAAGAGTAAAGTGTTGAGATTTATGCGGAATCTACTCTTATTATTGATTCCAGCCTCAAGTGTTTTTGCCAAAAGCACGTATTCTCAAGTGACTCAAGAGATTTTTAGTGTAAAAAGCGGTACTATTGAGTCTATTTTTAAGCAAATCAAAGGACAGAGTAATTATGACTTTTTTTACAACACTGCCATTGTGGATGTAAAAGAACATGTTGAATTAAACTTGAAAAAAGGGACATTAGATGAAATTTTGAGACAAGCGTTGGGCAGTAAATATGATTATTCATTGAAGGATAATTACATATTAGTGTTTCAAAAGAAAGTCCAGAAGTCAGAAGAGGTAAAGAAAATTACAATACGAGGAATTGTAAAAGATAAAGATGGAGAGGCTTTAGCAGGAGCTTCTGTCATATTGAAAGGGACTACTGTGGGAATGGCAACAAATGCAAAAGGAGAATTTGCATTGACTGTTACTGACAATGGTCCTATAGTATTGCAGGTCAGTTTTATTGGGATGAAGACAAAAAATGTACTGTATAC
>CAKVCR010000371.1 GCA_934725835.1 uncultured Odoribacter sp. | reverse complement strand
GAATCCTTTCCTTTCAGGATACTCATTCTTAAGATCTACAGCTAGGCGCTGTAGAGTCTTCTTGCCCCAACCATCAGCCTCTTGGCTTTTGGTAAGCATTTCACCGATGTCCCAATTCATACGGAGCAACTCCTCGTTTGCTGCGTACATGGCTTTTTGTTGGGCAAAAGAAACACGATGCTTGATTTGTCTCAACAAAGAAGGATAACCTTGGAAGTTTCCCATTCCTAATTCTTTTTGTTCAATTTCTTGTTTGTCAACACGTGGGTCTATAAATCTTGCCATCTGCTTACTCTTTATAAGGTCGTGGACGCAATATTGCTATTCGTTGGCAAAGATACGACTTTTCCTCGTAACTTCCAAGGTTTTAGGGAAAAATGTAGGGATGATGATAAAGAAAAAAGGCGGCTCTCGCACTTCGAGAACCGCCCTATTTTATTTTTTATGATAGAAAAGAATTACTTCTTTATCAATTCACACTTTGCTTTTCCGTATGCCCAAGCATACAATTTAATATCATATGTACCCTCTGCTTCGCATTCGCAGTTTGGTCCACCATCACGAGAATCAAGCTTATTGAAGTCACCTCCCCAAGCAATCTTCCACTCTTCATTTGCTCTAAACTTGAATTGTCCGACTGCTAATTTAATGTTCTTGATTTCCCAGCAACGTTCATCCTTATTATAGGTCATTACCTTATCTTTATCCCAACTGCCTACAGCTGCACCGACAATACCAATGCTCGTAATTGCTGTAGTTTCCAATTTCTTGTTTAAGATATCGATGCTTACCTTATAATAACCAGGTTGCTCAACAGACATATTAGCGGCATCTGCTGCCGTACTAAAGCCTTGTCCGTAGTTAGTTCCTTTCCAGTTGTAAGATGTCTTAACCTTGAATTGCCCATCAAGATACATATAGCCTTCGTACTTTCCATCATAAGTTGATGTGGTAAGATAGTCATTACCTTCTTCTGTTTCAGACCAGCCATTACCACCACCAGAAACAAACATGATCTCTTCGAACTTCAACGGAGTAACCTTATAAGTACTCTCGAGCATATTCAGTTCGATCTTGTAATACTTAGCATCCTTATCGGTAATGTTCCAAGCACCAGCCTTATCCTTGCCTTGTACGAAGTTACCTTCAAGTCCTTTCTCTCCATTCTCCGCAGCGCCAATCACATTTGCCTCAAAGTCATCTGCTGTAAATGCAGATTCAGGAACGATCTTGAACCAGTTATCAGCAGCTGTTCCATCAGCATTCTTTGGAGCTGGAACAATAGCAGTGAAAACTGGATCAACATAAACATCGGCTCCACTGTTAACGAGCTTGTAAGAATTATTTGTTGTTGACCAGCCCGTAGAAGCACCATAATAATAGTAAGCACCCTCTATAATTGGAGCATTAGGCTTAGCCTGAATTACAAAATTATCAGAAGTCAAGAAGCTAGCGTTTGTGTTGTTCATAGACATCGTAGCCCTAACACTAGCAGTTATTTCATTTACCTGCGGGCGCTTGCTATAGACTGTTTCTACAAAACTCTTGAAATCTGCATATTTCACTTTACCAGTAGAACCCATCTTCAAGACTTCTACTTGATTCTCCCCTTTCTTATTCGTATATGGAATACGGAGAGTATAAGCACTTGTGTAATCCCCATTTGTTGACGTTGGAGTCTTGGTGATTTCACACACTTGAACAGAATCTGTATTCTCGTCAATCTGTGAGAAATCAATAAGGGCAACAGCTTTCACTGCGCCATTGCCAAAGGCTACGGTCTCGCCTTGCATATTGGCGGCTTGCTCTGTCCAGTCATTGAAGCTCTCATCACAAGATGCCAAGGCAAATGTTGCCAAACCTGCCAATAAATATGATTTGATTTTCATAATTGTTTCTTTATTTAGGGGGAGAGGAGAACAAACTCCTCTCCCTGAGTTTGATTAATTATTTTTGCTCAACAAAAGAGTATGCACCTGAGATGTCGTTGAAGTATACCTTGTAGGTACCCTTATCACATGGAATTGATACGCCATCATCCTTGTTGCCAATAGCACATGGGAAGATAGAACTGCCCCATGTTGCCTCACCGGAAGTGAAGGACATCTCTGTCTTAGCTGACAAAGTGATTTCTGCATACCAGTCATGATTTGGAACACCCTCAATTGTTGTAATTGGTGCCATCTCTGTATCACCAATCTTCATAGTGGTGTAGTCTACAACTTCTCCCTTGTAATACTTATAGTCTGCGTTGTAAGGTGAAACCTTCAATTTATTCTCTTTAGTATTTACCTCGAGTACATAATAACCTGGATCTGCTACAACCAAGTTGCCTGTGTCATCGCCACCATCACGGTATTTGAAGTCTTCACCACCATCCTTTGTGATGTTTCCACCACCTAAACCGTAGTTCCAGTTGCTCAAACCCTTAGGGGCAATAATCTTGAATTCACCGGCATTGAGGTAACCTGTATACTGAACAATACCGTCACCGGTAAACTTGTCGTAAGATTCACCTTCTTTTACGTACATAGGCATCATGCCAATACCTATCTGGCTAGGATCATTGCTCCAACTAGCATCGGCAATAATACCACCAGTAAGATA
>CAKVCR010000370.1 GCA_934725835.1 uncultured Odoribacter sp. | reverse complement strand
AAGAGAGAGCCTACACAACCCTGGCTCACGAGCTGGGTCACTACCTGGGACTTCTCCACGTATTCGGAGAGAAAGACTGTGAAGAGACCGACTACTGCGACGACACCCCGAGCTACAATCGGGAAGAATACATCGCAAGCCTTACAGAAGGTATGCAGGAACAGGAACTATTCAACCGCATGGGTTGCGATGGAAATCCATTCGTATCCTACAACATCATGGACTACGACTACTCCCACCTCAACCAATTCACCCTCGATCAATACAAGCGTGTCCGCCACGTACTGGAAAACAGTCCGCTCATCCCGGGCCCCAAAAACATCACCGTCACCAAAAGCTTAGGCGGAGATTCCAAACCGGAAATCCAAATCATGAAGTAATATGAAGCGGATTTATTTACTGATGGCAACAAGCCTTATAATCTGTTACACGACAACAGCACAGAAACACGAAATCAACTATCAGGCAGAAATTGGTGCAGGAACTGCAGCAAAACCCTTTTGGCTGCATACCAATACCAGAAATAAAATAGCCCCGGACACCTACATGTGGGGAAATATCGGTTTCATTACCGATTTTGTCAAACAGAATACCCGCGCCTTTGACTATTCATTCGGCGCAGAAGGTACAGGAGCATTAGGCCAACACCATAATCGGATATTTGTCAACCGGTTGTTTGGAAAAATCAGATGGCAAAACCTCACCCTTAATGTCGGACTGTTCGACCGCCCTACGCTCTATGACGGCTTGTCGGCAACCAACGGCGACATGCTCTACTCAAACAATAGCCGCAACATGGCAGGGATCTCGCTTGCCTCCTGGGACTACATTAAATTTCCGGGGAAAGCAGGCAAATACATCTCATTCAAATTCAGATATGCAGAACAGATGATGCTCGACAATCGTTACGTAAAACACACACACGTACACGACAAAATGCTGGCAGGAAAACTTACCGTCAATCCCCGGCTAAGCATGGAAATAGGAGTCGAAGACTATGGTCAATGGGGAGGTAAAAGTCCGGAAGGCAAAAAACGCTACACCTTCAAAGACTACATCAGATTAGTATGCATCAAATCCGGAGGAGATAACGCCAGCTCTTCCGACCAGATTAACAAATTAGGCAACCACCTCGGGAACTATTTTGCCCGCATCAACTACCAAAACAAAGACCTTGGCATTTCATTCTACTACAACCATCTCTTTGAAGACGGCTCAGGCTCAGACTACCAAAACGCACCTGACGGATTATATGGACTTTATCTCACCCGCCGGAACAGCGACAAATGGTTCAAAAGCTTCGTATACGAATTCTATTACACCAAAGACCAAAGCGGTCCACTTCACGACCGTCCGGCGACAGAAGAAGAAATAGCCAAAAAAGACCCGTCCGACCCATTTCAAACAGTAATAATACTACGAGGGACCGACAACTACTTCAACCATGGAGAATACCTGTCAGGCTGGAGTCTATACGGACAAATGATAGGAATGCCATTCTGTACACCGACACCGGCAACCAATGGCATCATTCGCGGCACCTACAACAACCGTGTCCTTGCACACCATTGGGGAGTAACCGGAGTACTGCCGCTCATGGAAATCCAATACAAACTACTGTGCAGCTACTCCTTGAACTACGGTCGCCACAGTGCGCCCTTCTTGAACGAAGCAGGCAAAGCCATCAGCAAACCACAATTCAGTCTTGGTTTACAACTCACTGCGCCGGAAAAACATCTTCCATTCGCCACCACCCTCAGCCTTGGCTTTGACAAAGGTGATTTACTCCATAATCAGTTTGGGATCATGCTGAGCATACTGAAGATAGGAATATTCTAATTCCTATCCAATTGCTCGTATTTTGAGTGCTGGCTCTTAAACTCGGGCACCATCGCCTTCATAAGCTTGACAATCTGCATATCCTCCTCATAACTGGCAGCCACCAACTCATTGATTTGCTGCAGCACATCCTCATAATCATACTCTCGCACATTGGCAATCTTAATCTTCGGATGGTAAGTCGGCTTCGTCGTCTCCTCCTCATTCAGTACCTCCTCATACAACTTCTCGCCATCTCGCAGACCGGTAAACTTAATTTCAATATTCTTGGCATCACTCAGCTGAATCATACGCTGAGCCAAATCCACAATCTTCACCGGCTTACCCATATCAAACACATAAATCTCCCCGCCATTGCCCATCGTACCGGCTTCCAGCACCAACTTACAAGCCTCCGGTATCAACATAAAATAGCGGATAATATTCCTATGCGTCACAGTAATCGGTCCGCCCTGTCTGATTTGCTTCTTAAACAGAGGAATCACCGAACCGTTTGAGCCCAATACATTCCCGAATCGTGTTGTCACAAACTGCGTTTTGCCCTCAATCTTGCCATCCTTAATCGCTTTATCCAGGCTCTGCACATAAATCTCACAAATTCGTTTAGAACACCCCATCACATTCGTGGGATTCACCGCCTTATCCGTAGAGACCATCACAAACGTCTTCGTACCATACTTCACTGCCAAGTCAGCAATCACGCGCGTTCCCCACACATTATTACGGATACTCTCTCCGGGATTATCCTCCATCATCGGCACATGCTTATAGGC
>CAKVCR010000369.1 GCA_934725835.1 uncultured Odoribacter sp. | reverse complement strand
CTTTTTTCGGAATTTTTGAAGCGCGAACCGGAACTGGACCGGGAGGAGCGAAAGCTCCTGTTAAAAATCACGGAAAATTCATAGTCGGTGAGTTTACGGGGAAAGCGGATTATGGTAAAATACAGGGGACGGAGCAGGAAAACATGAATAGAAAAACGAAAGCTGTAATTTTCATATATCTTCTTGTATTTACCCTGTTGGCGGCGGTGATTTATGTCATCCCGTCGATTACCGGGAAGCTGACGCCGACGACGCTCCTGACTTACGGAAATTTGACAGAGACCGATCGGGAAATCTGTTATTTCATACGGGATGAAAAAGTTTATCTTGCGGGAATGACAGGCGCGGTGAATTATTATTTCGAAGACAATACGAAAGTACGCCGGAATACAACGATTCTCTCAGTGAGCGGGCAGCATGCGGAGAAACCCGAGGAGTCGGAGTTTACGCGTGTTATCACACGGCTCGGGGCCAGTGCTGTGACCGACACCTCTTATCGCAGCGCGTTCAACGGAGTGATCAGTTATTATGTAGACGGTTTTGAAGGGTACTTTACACCGGATACCATCGGCACGCTTCATTATGAAGAAGTTCGGGATCTGCCAATTGATAAGCCGGTGAACCTGACGAGAAATCTGGCGTTCCGGGGAGAACCGCTCTATAAGCTTTGCCGGAATGATAAATGGTATATCACGTGTTGGGTGACCGATGGAAACAGTGTAAAATATCAAAAAGGAAACAAAGTTACGTTCCGTTTGCCGGCAGGGGAACTTCCGGCGACGGTCACAGAAATTGCGGAGAAAAACGGATACTGGCAGGTCATTTTTGAAACGGACCGCTATTACGAGGATTTTACGACGATTCGGACCGCTGAGGTGGATATTGTTACATCCGATTACAGCGGGATTATCGTACCGAATAAAAGCATCGCTTCTGTGGACGGGCAGGTCGGAGTCTATGTGAAGCAGACAACGGGGGAGTATCGTTTTACGCCGGTAAAAATCAAAGCAAGTGACGGAGAAAGTTCCGCTGTGGCTTCTTCCTACTATTATGATGAAGAAGGAAAACGGGTCGACAGCGTGGAAATTTATGATGAAATTTTGAAAAATCCTGAATAAGGGGGCGGTTTTATGTCTATCAAAGAGAATATCGAGAAAATTAAGGCGCTTCGGGATGCGGCTGCGAAGGCGGCGGGGCGGAGCGGTGAAGAGATTCTTCTCTGTGCCGTGACAAAGACGAGAAGCCCGGAGGAAATCAATCGTGCGATTGACGCAGGGATCACGGATATCGGCGAGAATAAGGTTCAGGAGATTCTGGACAAGTATGATGATGTTCATCCGGTGCGGTGGCATTTAATCGGACATCTTCAGACGAATAAAGTAAAGTACATCATTGACAAGGTCTGCATGATTCATTCCGTGGATTCTGAAAAACTGGCGGAAGAGATTGAAAGAAGAGCGGCACAGCACGGAACAACGATGGATATTTTGATACAGGTAAATTCTGCGATGGAAGAGAGTAAGTTCGGCATATCGACAGAGGAAACGGGAATTTTGATTCGTCAGATTCTGGAAAAATGTCCCCATATTCGTATCCGTGGGCTGATGTGTATTGCGCCGTTTGCGGAGAATCCATCGGACAGCGCAGTGTATTTCAGAGCAGTAAAAAAGTTATACGACGAATACAGCAAAATCGAGCATGAACACCTCGATTTTCAATACCTCTCCATGGGGATGTCGAATGATTTCGAGACGGCGATTGCCGAGGGAAGCAATCTGATTCGGATTGGCACGGCGATTTTCGGACCGAGAGATTATAATAAGACGGTATAGGAGCATAGAAGCGTAGGAGGAAAAGAATGGGTTTGTTTGATAAATTGAGAGCATTGGCCGGAATTGAAGAAGTGGAAGACGAGGAAGTGACAGAAGAGGAAATTCAGGCAGCAGCGGCGAAACTGGAGCGAAAGGCCATGGACAACAAAACGCCTGCCGCGGCGGCACGGGAAGAGAGCCGGGAGCGGATTTCCCCGATCCCCGCCGTGCGGTCTCTGATGGAGAAGACGGGAGCCCTTAAACTGGTGATTATTGAGCCGAAAGGGTTCGATGAGTGTCCGAAGCTGGTGGACAACCTAAAGAGTCGGAAGCCGGTTATTATCAATTTGGAAAAGATGGAATCCGATACCGCCAGGAAAATTTTTGATTTTCTGTCCGGGGCAACTTACGCACTGAATGGGAATGTGCAGAAAATCGCAAATAATATTTTTGTTTTCGCGCCGGAGAATGTCGATATTGCGGCAAGCGTGGAGCACAAAGGGATCGATTTCAGCGGCAGTCAGAAAAGCATATGGAGGTAAAGTATGATTACACCGCTTGATGTGCAGAATAAGGAATTTTCGAGAGTTGTGAGAGGTTACAAAGAAGAAGAAGTGGATGAGTTTCTCGATCTGATTACCGTAGACCTTGAAAAACTGATTACAAATAACGCTGCCTTGAAGGAACAGGTGGCTTCTCTCCAGAAAGATCTTTCGAAATACAAGGCGTCGGAGACGGCAGTGCTTGATACGCTGGAGGCGGCTAAAGCTTTGATGGGAGACATTTCGGCAAGCGCGGAGAAGC
>CAKVCR010000368.1 GCA_934725835.1 uncultured Odoribacter sp. | reverse complement strand
GTAAAGAATAAATTCTAATAATAGAGCATTTCCTAAATCTCTTCCTTCAATTTTAAAATTTGAATATCCCACAGGAACATATACATTTAAAATATCATCTAAACTAATAAATGCAGGACTTTCCATCACTCTAGAAAAGCGATAGCCTTCATTAGAATGAGGGGCTTTACATATATAATCTGTACAATCGATACCTAGGTTTTGTTTAGAAACAGTCTCATAACATTCCTTCCGATCTTTGCATCCGTACCAGCAGCATTCATTGCACAAGAATTCTACCTTTTGTTTATATACTTCAGAAAGTGAGTTTAACTTCTCAAATTGCTTATTCAAGCGAAAATCAGGTACTACATACTTAAAATCCGGATTTTCTACTTCTTTCTTAAAATCAGTAAAATCTGTTAATACTTTTGTGGTAGAAGATACATAATAAAGATTTGGATATTTAGATTTTAAATATTTCATCAATATATCTGAATGAATAATGATTCCATTATTCTTATCTAAATTCAACAATCGACATAATTCATTGCATTTTATATCGGATAAATGTTTTTCTTCAATCAAAGAATTACTAAATGTAAGACGAGAAGATATATTATATTCTTTCATCAAAGCGAATACATTTTCTGGTTCACTATCTTCGTAGCTAATGCGTCCTCCTGACCATATACAATTGGATGGTGAGCCATAAACAGAGCCAATCTTACACCAGTCATAGAAGTATTCTGATTTATTTTTAAATAGGGGCAAAAACTTTTTATAGAATTCATAGAATTCAAATAAGCCCGGTAAATGATAATATACATTCATATTTTTAACCTTATTCTTTAGAACGAATATATTCCATTGATGCATATAATGGAACATTTTCCATCCATTCTTGTTTCTTATAGCCTAACATTGAAAACCGTACAGGACATAACGCATGATCAGCATCATATACCGTTTTTAAACTTTTTGATTTAACATTTTCTTCTGCTTTTACTTCTATTGGATAAATCACATCTTTTTGAACAAAAAAATCAAGTTCTAGTGTAGAATTTTCTTTTGAATAATAGTACAAAGTCTCCTTATTCGCAATTAGTTCTTGTGCCACAAATTGTTCAGTAAATGCACCTTTATATTCAGAAAAAAAGTTTTCATCTGTTAGAACTTCTTTTGCGGATACGTTTGCCATAGCTTGCAACAAGCCTAAGTCTAACACAAACAATTTAAATGCATTAAAGTCCTCATAAAATTTCAATGGCTTTTCTATTTTATTAACGCGATTTACTTTATGTATTAATCCTGCATGAATCAACCAATCAATCGCATCCTCAAATTCTTTTGCACGACCACCTTTTTTTAATGCACCATAAACAAATTTTTTATTCTCTTTTGATAATTGCGAAGGAATTGATCTCCAAACCATTCTTACTTTCGCTAAAAGCGCAGGTGGAATATGTTTAGAAAAATCCTCTTCATAATCATTTAAAATTGTATTTTGTATAGTTCTAACATTTTTCAAATCATGGTTTAAAAAATAAGAATCTACCACTTCTGGCATTCCACCTACATAATAATATTGACGTAATAAATCTGTAAATATGACTGATAATGATGAAATTTCTTCCCATCTATGCGACTCTAATAATTCTAAAAGGTGTACTTTGCCAGAAGCTTCAATAAATTCTGAAAAAGTCATAGGATACATTTTTAATCGATCTACCTTCCCAACAGGAAAACCAGTACCTCCATGAAGGCTAACACCCAAAAGACTACCTGCCACTATGATATGATATTGCCTTGCTTCCTCACAAAAATATTTTAATGCAGTTATTGCGAGGGGCACTTCCTGTATTTCATCTAATACTATTAAAGTATCTTCCGGAACAATTGTTTCATTTGTGATTGCACTAAAAGAGCGTATCAATCTCTCCACATTGAAATCAAAAAACAGTGACTTCATTTCCGCAATACGATCACAATTTATATACGCTACGTTTTTATACTCATTTTTACCAAATTCTTTAATAACCCAAGTTTTTCCAACTTGTCTTGCACCATCAATAATAAGAGGTTTCCTCAATTTATTCTTTTTCCATTGCAATAAGTCTTTATATATACTTCTTTTCATCTATATCACCATTTATATTTTACATTTTCATGAGGGAATATTCAATTTAAATTACATTTTCATGAGGGAATAATTCAAAATAATTACACTTTTATGATGGAATAATTCGATATAATTACATTTTCATGAGGGAATAATTCGAAATAATTGCATTTTCATGAGGGAATATAGAAAAAATCCAACCTTTCGATTGGATTTTATTGAATTTGTGATTTTAAATACGCAAAGATAAATTCATCAAGATCTCCATCTAATACAGATTGTACTTGACTCGTTTCATATCCTGTACGAACATCTTTGACTAAGCTATATGGATGCATGACATAACTTCGAATTTGGCTTCCCCATTCATTAGCGGATTGCACACCTTTGATTTTGGCAATTTTCTTTTCTTGTTCTTCAATTTCTAATTGATACAAACGAGATTTTAAGACACGCAAACACTCTTCTCTATTTTCATGCTGACTACGTCCATTTTGACATGTAGCTACAATGCCCGTAGG